>JBIOVW010000474.1:0-5533 GCA_044867945.1 Nakamurella sp.
CGTACTCGTTCTTCCTGTACGGCGCGATGTACAGCGATTCGCTGTTCCTGCTCCTGGCCATCGGCGCGATGCTGCTGGTGGAACGGCGTCGGTACTGGGCGGCCGGGCTGGTCGGTGCCCTTGCCACGGCCGGTCGGCCGGTCGGCGTCGCGGTGGCCGCCGGCCTGGTGGTGCGGGTGCTGGAGCAGCACGCGCAGGTGCGGTCGACGGCTCCCGCGGACGCCGCGGACGGGCGGTGGCCGTGGCATCCGGGCTGGCGGGACCTGCTCCGGGCGGTCTCCCGGATCCGTTGGCGGGAGGCGGGCGTGCTGCTGGCCTGGCTGGGCCTGATCGGCTGGTGCTGGTATCTGTGGGTGCGGTTCGGCGACCCGCTGGCGTTCCAGGCGGTCCAGGCGGCACCCGGCTGGTATCAGGGTGCCGGACCGAAGACCTGGTTCAAGGTCGTGTACGCGGGCACCCTGCTCAAGGGACCGCCGGACGTAGCCATCCGGCTGACTGCGCAGGCGATCATGGTGCTGATCGCGCTGCTCCTGCGGCGCCGGGTGTGGCGGCTGTTCGGTTGGGGGTACCTGGCCTACTCGGTCGTCGTGCTGGCCATTCCGATGATCGGCACCAAGGACTTCATGGGCACCGGTCGTTACGTGCTGGCCGCCTTCCCGGTGATCGCGGCCGGCGGGCACGTGCTGGCCACCACACGGCACCGGTGGGTGCGGCCGCTCGTGCTCATCCTGTTCGGTGCGGGACTGCTGCTGGCCACCTTCGTGGTCGCCCGCGGCGTTCCGGTGACCTGAGGGGTCAGCCGATGGGCAGGGTGGCCGGTTGCTCGTGACCGTCGGCGTCCGGTTCGGGCGCCCTGAACCTCGCCAGGGCCAGCGCGCCGGTCAGCACCGGTCCGAAGCCGAGCATCGCGGGTACCGCCAGGCCGGCGGTCGGGCGGTCCCCGCACACGAGCATGCCGAGCATCGACCCCAGGATCGTCTCGACGGCCACCATCGTCGAGGTCACCGTGACCACCGACGCCCTTTGCAGACTGGGCTCGTTTCGGGACCTGTAGTCGGCCGAGCTTGCGAGGCCGCCGTCGAGGACAGGAGGACAAAACATACCGGCGACGTAGGAGCCGGGGTTGCTCGGCGCGGTCCTGGCCGTCGATGGGGCACAGTGATCACGTGTTGCTGATCGACCGCCGGCCCACCGGACCCGGCCGCGCCGCCCTTCGCGCCTACCGCAAGCTGCTGCCGCCGCCCGGCTGCACGCCACTATCCGCTGGTGGAGCGCACCGTTCCCGGTGGTCGCGGCGTTCCTGCCGACGTCCAGGCGGGTGCTGGAGATCGGCTGCGGGCACGGGCTGTTCAGCACTATGCGGCCCTCGCCGCATCCGGCCGCTCGGTGATCGGGGTGGACATCGACCGGAACAAGATCGCGCTGGCCCGGCAGGTGGCGCCGGTCTGCCCGGAGCGGACCTGACGTTCCGGGTGGCCGAGTCCGGGGCGGTGCCGGCGGGACCGTGGGACGCGATCGTCATTGTCGACGTGCTGTACCTGCAGCCCGCGGACGCGCAACGGGCGCTGCTGGCCGAGGCGGCCACCCGACTCGCGGCCGGCGGCTTGCTGCTGGTCAAGGAGATGAGCCCGGCGCCGGAGTGGAAGGCGACGTGGAACCGGTGGCAGGAGACCGTTGCCGTGTCCGTGCTGGGTATCACCGAGCGGATGGCACGGCCGCGGCCGCCTTCGACTTCGTCGATCCGGAGGCAATGGCCACCTGGTTGCGGGACGAGGGCCTGTGGACGGCGCAGCGGCGGTTGGACCGGCACCGACTGCATCCGCACCACCTCGTGATCGGGCGCGCCGATCCGGACCCGCAGTGATGCTCGCGACTCGCGCGAGGCGGCGGGTCGAGGTGCATCCGCCGGGCGCAGGCGGCACAGTTGCGCCAGTAGTGACCGGGTGGCGCACAGGCACTCGGACAGGTCGAGCGATCGAGGGACATCGATGAAGCGGGCACGAATCGGTGCGTTCGCGCTGGCGGTCGCCGCCACCGGCACGTTGGCGGTGACCGTCGCCCTGTCGCCGGCGCAGGCCAAGGTCGGTTCGGCGCCGAACCCGGGTCTGGCCGCGGTCACGACCACCGTCACCAACGGTGACGCGAGGTTGATCGTGGACCCGACGACCGGCCTGCCGGATGCCGGCGCCGAGATCACCGTGCGGGGTTCGGGTTTTCCGGCCGACACCGGGCTCTACGTCGCGGTCTGCCCGTCGGGGGAGCGGGCACCGGCCGATCTGACCGGGTGCATCGGCGGCCCGGCCGATGGCAGCCCGACCACCGGCCCCTGGGTCCGGGAGGAGACGGACGGCGACGGGGCGTTCAGCGCGACGCTCACCCTGCCCGCCGACGCATCCGGGTCCGCGGCCTGCGTGCCCGACAAGTGTGCCCTGTACACGGTGCGGACGGACGGGGAGCCCGGCGCGGACATGAGGGTCCCGGTGGCCTTCACGTCGTCGACGTCGTCGAGTTCGGCGCCGTCAACACCATCCAGTGCGATCGTGCAGCAGGTGGCGTCGGCGACGATCGCGCCGGGAGCCACCCAGCAGGTGATCTTCTCCGGATTCCGGGCCGGTGAGCAGGTCAACCTGACGCTGTTCTCCGCCCCGGTCGTGCTGTCGCCGGTGAACGCGGACCCGACCGGTGTGGCCCGGGTGGACTTCGTGGTGCCGGCCGACTTCGTCGACGGCACGCACCGGCTCGAGGCCATCGGTGCCGAGTCGGGGACGGTCGGGGTGGCCAGCTTCCAGGTGCTGATCCCGACGCCCACGCCCAGCCCCACACCGACGCCGACCCCGACACCCACCCCGAGCCCCTCGCCGACCACGTCCAGCCCGACCAGTTCGGCGACGACCAGCAGCGCGGCCCCCACCACTGCGCCCACCACCAGCGCCGCTGCCGGCGGCGACGATGACGGGGGCAACTGGTGGATCTGGCTGATCCTGGGCCTGGTCGTGCTCGCCGGCCTCATCACCTGGTTCGTCGTGTACCGGCGCAACAAGGAGGCGGCGCGGGCCGAGCAGGAGAAGCAACTGGCCGACGCCGCGTCGCGGGAGCAGGGCGCGGGTGGTTATGACCCGATGGCCAACGCCCCCACCATGGTTCTGCCGTTGACGAACCCACCGCCCGGGAGCCCCCCACCGGGTGCCGACCCCTACGGTCTGCTGTCCGGCCGGAACTACCCGTACGGCGTCGACCCGAACGCGCCGACCCGGGTGGACCCGCCCGGCCCCACGCAGCAGATGCCGCCGGGGCCGACGCAGATCATCGGCGGGCCGACGCAGGTCATCCCGCCCGGGGCGGGTCCGTCCGAGTCGTCCGAGTCGTCCGAGCCGTCCGGTCCGTCCGGGCCTCCCACGGGCCGGTTGCCCCGGCTCGGTTCGGATCAGGGTGGTCCCGGTTCCGGCCAGGGCGCGGCGCCGGACTGGACCGTGCCTTCGGAGTTCGCCGGCGACGCACCGAGCGGGTCGTCCCAGGCGTCAGGCGGCCAGAGCCCCGAAGGGCCGGGGACCAAGCAGTTCCGTCCCGATCTCGATGAGGGCGACGACCGGACCGAACCCCCGGACGACCGGCGTCCTGAGCGGTGAGTTGAATCCCCGGCCGGTGCCGACTGCCGGGCGTCAACGCGGCGCCGACCCGGGCAAATCGGGCACGGTTTCGCCGAGTTGACGCCTGGCGGCAAGTCGCGGGGGTTCGCCTGATCAGGGGTGCGTCATGGACAGCACGTCGAGTGCGGCGTCCAGCTGCTCGGCGGTCAGCGCGCCGTTGTCGACGTGCCCCCGTTCGAGCACCACCTGCTTGATCGTCTTGCCTTCCCTGAGTGCCTGCTTGGCAATCTTGGCGGCCTCCTCGTAGCCGATGTACTTGTTCAGCGGCGTCACGATCGACGGGGATGACTCGGCGTAGGCCCGGCACTTCTCCACGTTGGCCACGATGCCGCTGATGCACCGGTCGGCCAGCACCCGGCTGGTGTTGGCCAGCAGGTTGATCGACTCCAGCAGGTTGCGGCCGATCACCGGGAACATCACGTTGAGCTCGAAGTTGCCCTGCGAGCCGGCGAACGCGACCGTGGCGTCGTTGCCCAGCACCTGGGCGCACACCATCAGCGTGGCCTCCGGCAGCACCGGGTTGACCTTGCCGGGCATGATCGAGGACCCCGGTTGCAGGTCGGGCAACGCGATCTCGCCGAGGCCGGCGGTCGGGCCGGAGCCCATCCAGCGCAGGTCGTTGCAGATCTTGGTCAGGCTCACCGCGATGGTGCGCAGCTGTCCGGAGGTCTCCACCAGGCCGTCCCTGGACGCCTGCGCCTCGAAGTGATTGCGGGCCTCGGTGAACGGCAGTCCGGTCGAATCGGCCAGCTCGGCGATGACGGCCGCGGCGAAACCGGGCGGGGTGTTGATCCCGGTGCCCACCGCGGTGCCGCCCAACGGCAGCTCGGCCAGCCGGGGGAGGGATGCGTCGAGCCGCTCCTGACCGAGCCGGATCTGCGCGGCGAACCCGCCGAACTCCTGACCCAGGGTGACCGGAGTGGCGTCCATCAGGTGGGTGCGGCCGGACTTCACCACGTCGGCCCACTCGTCGGCCTTGGCCTGCAGCGCCGTCTCCAGATGGGCAAGAGCGGGCAACAGCGTCTTGACCACCGACTCCGTCGCGGCCACGTGAATGGACGTGGGGAACACGTCGTTGGAGGACTGCGAGGCGTTCACGTGATCGTTCGGGTGGACCTTGCTGCCGAGCGCCTCGGTTGCCAGGGTGGCGAGCACCTCGTTGGTGTTCATGTTCGAGCTGGTGCCCGAGCCGGTCTGGAACACGTCGATCGGGAAGTGGTCGTAGTGCGCGCCGTCGGCGATCTGGGCCGCCGCCTGCCGGATCGCGTCGCCGATATCCTCCGGGATCACCCCCAGCTTTGCGTTCACCTTGGCCGCCGCCGCCTTGATCAATGCAAGGGCCCGGACCTGCGAACGCTCGAGCGTGCGGAACGAGATCGGGAAGTTCTCCACGGCCCTTTGGGTCTGCGCCTGGTACTTGGCGTGCTTGGGGACCCGGACCTCGCCCATGGTGTCGTGCTCGATGCGGTACTCGATCTCGCCGGACGCATCGGAACCGGTCGTCACATCGTCGTGTTCAGCCATGATGCAAACGCTATCGGGGCGATCAACGCCGGGCTCCGCCGACCGGGGAAGGCCACAACGGATTTCGGTCACATTGGTCGCCCGAGCTTGCGAGGGCGCCATGTGGGGCACAGGTGGACGGGGCTGATAGTCAGTCCGGTGACGGAGGAACCGGACTGCTCAGCGACGTCCTCGCCCGTGCGACGATGGGGCGTGGCTGCACGCCGACCCAAGACCCTGCGGGACATGACCGTGGCACTGGTGGTGCTGGCCGTCTGCGCCTTTGGGCTGATGTTCCTCTACGGCCAGGCGAGCTTCTCGCCGGGCACACCGGGCGACGGGCAGGCGCCCACCGCCGACGTCACCGGCGGACTGAACCGGGC
>JBIOVW010000475.1:0-12244 GCA_044867945.1 Nakamurella sp.
GCGCCGGGATGAGCGAGCAGGGGCCCGCGAATCTCGAGCACCGGGCCGGGTCGACCGCCGACGTGCTGCGGGCCTTCGCCGACCGCGACCTGGCGGCCCGGGTCGCGTCCGGCGGCTTGCCGGCCGGGGTTCCGGTCGGCGAGGTGGCCTCGGCCTGGGGAGCGGACCCCGGGGTGTTCCTGCGTCACTTCCTCGGTGATCCGCCCCGCGAGACCTTCTGGAGCCCGGCCGCGGTGGAGGGCTTTCGTCGGGTGAAGATGTGGTTCCGGGACGGCGTCGTGGTCAAGCTGGAGGGCGAGTGGCCGACCCTGGACCCGGCCGTGGCCGACACGCTCGGCGAACCGAGTCTTGAACTTGATCACCGGATCGACGTGGCGACCGTTCCGGGGGGAGAGCTGGTGTGGCCAGGTCGCGGTCTCGCGCTCAAGCTCAATCGCTCCCGGAGCCTCGTCGTCGCCCTGTCGTTTTTCGCCGCGACGACGCCTGACGAGTACCGACGCACGCTGCGCAACTTCGACGACTACCGCGAGTCCTGACCGCTGCCCCCGACGAGCCGGCGCCATCCGGGACTTGGCTGCCTACTCGTCGCGACGATCGTCATGCGGGCGCGGCACAACCTGCCGACCGTGTCGGAAAACCGCGTGGGTCAACGGCCCTACGCCGCACCGAGGTCGGGTTTCTCGGACCCGGCGGCCGCGCGGACGTGCACGTGCTTGACGCCCCGAGCCGCCTCGGTGGACCACTGCACACACCTGACCGATCAGGACATCGAGATGCTGCCGGATCGTCGCCCGTGGCGACCCTGCTGCCCGCGTGTGACCTGTCGACCCGTCAGCCGCCGACCCCGGGCCGCGCCCTGATGGATGTGGGCGCGCGAGTCGCGTTGGCGTCCAACTGCAATCCCGGATCGTCCTACACATCGTCGATGAACCTGGTGGTGGCGCTGGGCGTGCTGACGTGTGGGCTGTCCGCCGCGGAGGCGGTGCACGCCGCGACGGCCGGCGGAGCGGCGCCCCTGCCGCTGACCGGCGGTCATCACCCGGGGGGACTGGGCCTCGTCGAACGCGCCGTCCTCGCAGAACACATCGAGCCACCGCACGTGCGGGGTCACCGCGTCCAGCATCGACCCGCAGACCAGGTCGATGTGCCCGTCGGTCGGTGAGCGTCATGTCGCGTTCCGCTGCGAGGCATCGGGTGGCTCGCCGTGCCATGTCCGGTGGGTCACCGGTCAGGTGACGCACGAGCACATTCGACTCGATGAATGCGCTCATACGGCCGGGGGCGACCGAGCGGTGCCCATGATTCGCTCGGCAAGCCTCGCTCCTACGGCCGCCGCCTGCCGGGCACCTCGCAGGCTCGGTCGCCCGGCCGGGGGCGACCGAGCGGTGCCCATGATTCGCTCGGCAAGCCTCGCTCAATGCCGGGCCGCGGCCCGCCCGGCTCGGGTGCGCCGGACGACCTCATCCCATGCGACGTTCCGCTTGGCAGCCGGGACCCGAATCGACCCGGCGAGATCGAGGAAGTCGGCGGTGCGCGCCACGGACCACCGGCGGCTCGCCCTGCCGCAGTCGAGGCGCCGGGCGGCCTCGCGGGCCGGGAACCAACCCATGCCCGCGTGCGTTGCACCTAGCGGGAACCCCCGCGTCGTCACCGCACGGTGATCTTCGTCGGTTAGGTTCTCGGCAACAGATCGGTCCCACTCGCCTCATCGGAGGGCAGCGTGCAGAGCTCAAGCAATCCCGCCTTCAGGAACATGGAGAAGGTGATCGGCTCGCAACAGCAGGCGGCACCCAGTGCCCAGTACCTCGACCAGATGTACAACCAGCCTGCATATCAGGCGCCTGCCCGCGAGCGATTCCTCACCGTCGACGACGTGGTCACCAAGACCGCCGTCATTCTCGTGCTGGCCGTCGTGGCCGGCTTCGCGACCGCCTGGTTCGAGGCCTACTACCTGGCCCTGCCGGCCGCGCTGATCGGCTTCGTGCTGTCGCTGGTCATCATCTTCAAGCGGATGATCAGCCCGCCGCTGATCATCGCCTACGCGGTCGTCGAGGGTGTGTTCCTCGGCGCCATCACCGGGGTGTTCAACCAGTGGTACCCCGGCATCGCGGCGCAGGCGATCGTCGGCACCCTCGGTGTCTTCGGCGGCATGCTGGTGATCTACAAGACCGGCGCGATCCGGGTCACCCCGCGGTTCACAAAGATGATCATCGGCGGCATCGTCGGCGTGGCCGTGCTGATGCTGTTCAACCTGGTGATGAGCTTCTTCGGCGTCGACATGGGTCTGCGCAGCGGCGGCACCCTGGCCGTCATCTTCTCGATCGTCTGCATCGCCTTGGCCGCGTTCAGCTTCCTGATCGACTTCGACGCGATCGACCAGGCGATCAAGCAGGGGGCCCCGGCCAACACCGCGTGGTACTTCGCATTCGGCCTGATGATCACTCTCGTCTGGCTGTACCTGGAGATCCTGCGCCTGCTCGGCTACGCCAGGCAGTAACGCCCGAACACCGGCAACGGCCCCGCCCGAGTTTCCTCGGTGCGGGGCCGTTTGCGTTACCGGGCGGGTCAGGCGGACAGCGGGCTGGCCACGCGCGCGGCGGTGGTGTCCGCGCTCTCCAGTTCGGCGATCGCGGCCGGCAGCAGCACCTGCATCGCCCGGCCGTAGCCGGCGCCCGACGGATGGAACCGGTCGGCCGCGAACAGGTCCGGATTGCCGACGAACTGCGGGCTGACCAGGCGGGCCAGCGCGACCGGTCGGCCGCCGGCGGCGGTGACCGCCCGTTCCTGCAGTCCGGCCAACCGCAGCGACCAGGTGCTCAGCACGCTGCGCAACGGCTGGGGGATCGCGGTGACCACCCCGAAGTCCGGGCAGGTCCCGGCCACCACCGGGATGCCGCGGTTGGTGAGCGCACGGACCGCCTGACCCAACTGGGCGGCGCAACGCCACGGCGGGACCTTGTCGCGCAGGTCGTTCGCGCCGATCAGGATGACCACGACGTCCGGCCGGTCGGCCAGGCACAGCTCGAGCTGGCGGGGCAGGTCGGCCGTCCGCGCGCCGGTGAGGCCGTGCGAGCGCAGGTGCACCGGCCGATCCAGGTGGGCGGCGATGCCGCGCGCGATGATCACGCCGGGAAGCTCGTCCGGGATGCGGGTGCCGTAGCCGACGGACGTCGAATCACCCAGCATGACCAGGGTCAACGGGGGCTGCGTCGGGATGATCGGCCGGGCCCCGGCCTCGACCTCGGCGTCGGACTGCACAAGCCGGCCGTCGGCGGCGTAGACGCCGTCACCGTGCGGGAGGCGGATGTGCACCAGGTGGTCGGCCACCCGCTGTTGGGCGTCCGTTGCGCCGGGGACCGGCGGCGGAACCAGGGTGCCGTCGGCGAGGGCGGCCGCCATGGCCGCCTTCTCGATCGTCCGGGTCGCGCTCCAGGCCTGACCGAGCAGGCCGACCACCGCGCTACTGAGTCCGGCGACGAGCCCGAGACCGGCCATCGTCGCGAGGCCGCGTCCGGACGGTGAGCGCGACGGCAGGGTTGCAGACGCTGCGGATCCGGATAGCGACGCGGCGAGTCCGCCCACGGATCCCGACACCCTTGTCGGGAAGATGCTCATCACTGCCTCCCTGCACCACCTGTGTGGTTCCTGTCGAACTGATCCCTTCGGCCGGCCGGGACTTCTTGCTGTGCCAACACCGGGCGAACCCGGAAGTTTCCCGTCGTTAACAACTATGTGATCTATTTTGCGCCGACCGGCCGCTTCGGCGCTGCTCCCTGAAATGACGAGAATTGCGCGCGCGATGCGGTCGCTCCGACCATTCGGCCCACTGCTGTCGCCCATTCGAGGGACGACAGTGTTCACTCTGCGTGCCGACCGGCCGAGTCCGTGCCACGGACCGGGCGCGAGATCCCCCTGCCTGAGAGAGGCGCACCGGGCTGCCCTGATACTCGGTGCGGGCGCCGCAGCCGGGCGGTCGTCGCCACCGGGCCACCCGGATAGCCTGACCTCGGGTCCGGCCCGTCCCCGGCCTACCCGCCACGTCCGCCGGCCCAGGAGATCCACGTGCGCTACGCCCAGTCCGTCGTCGAGCTCATCGGCAACACCCCGCTGGTCAGGCTCGGTCCGCTGGCCGCCGACGTCCCCCCGCTGGTGTTGGCCAAGGTCGAGTACGTCAATCCCGGCGGGTCGGTCAAGGACCGGATAGCGGTCAGGATGATCGACGCCGCCGAGCGTTCGGGGGCGCTGCAACCCGGCGGCACCATCATCGAACCCACCAGCGGCAACACCGGCGTCGGCCTGGCCCTGGTCGCCCAGCAGCGCGGGTACCGGTGCATCTTCATCTGCCCGGACAAGGTCAGCGAGGACAAGCGCAACGTGCTGCGGGCCTACGGGGCGCAGGTGGTGGTCTGCCCGACCGCGGTCGCGCCGGAGGACCCGAACTCGTACTACTCGGTGTCCGATCGGCTGGTCCGCCAGACGCCGGGGGCGTGGAAACCGGACCAGTACTCCAATCCGGAGAACCCGGCCAGCCACTACGTCTCGACCGGTCCGGAGATCTGGCGGGACACCGACGGTAAGGTCACCCACTTCGTGGCCGGGGTGGGCACCGGCGGGACCATCTCCGGGGTCGGCCGCTACCTCAAGGACGTCTCCGCCGGGCGGGTCCGGGTGATCGGCGCCGATCCCGAGGGCTCGGTCTACTCGGGCGGCACCGGTCGGCCCTACCTGGTGGAGGGGGTCGGCGAGGACTTCTGGCCCACCGCCTACGACCCGACCGTGGCGGACGAGATCATCGCCGTGTCGGACGCCGAGTCGTTCGCGGTGACCCGCCGCCTCGCCCGGGAGGAGGGCCTGCTGGTCGGCGGGTCGTGCGGGATGGCGGTGGCCGCGGCGCTGCGCCTGGCCGGGCGGCTGACCCCCGACGACGTGGTCGTGGTGCTGCTGCCCGACGGCGGACGCGGCTACCTCTCGAAGATCTTCGCCGACCCGTGGATGGCGTCCTACGGTTTCCTGTCCCGGGACGCCGAGGCGACGGTCGGGCAGGTGCTGCGCGGCAAGAGCGGGGAGCTGCCGGCGCTGGTGCACACGCATCCGCAGGAGACGGTGCGCGACGCCGTCGAGATCATGCACGAGTACGGCGTCTCGCAGATGCCGGTGGTGAAGGCCGAACCGCCGGTGATGTCGGGCGAGGTGGCGGGTTCGGTGTCCGAACGCGACCTGCTGGACGCGCTGTTCGCCGGCACGGCGTCGCTCGCCGACGCCGTCGCCAAGCACATGGCGGCCCCGTTCCCGCTGGTCGGTTCGGGTGAGGACGTGCCCACCCTGCGGGCCGCGTTACAGGACCGGGACGCCGTCATGGTGATCGACGACGGAAAGCCCGTCGGGGTGCTCACCCGCGCGGACCTGCTTTCCTTCGTCGCCGGCGGCGTCCGGTAGGCAGGACCGCCGGCGGCCTACCATGGGAGCAGACCAACGGTGCCGGAGGCGTCATGACGTACCTGCCCGCTCCCTACGAGACGCCGCAGCAGGATGACCTGTCGGCCACGGTGGCCGCGGTGCTGACCACCACCGTTGCGGCGTTGACCGCGTGGGTGCTCGGATCCTGGGCCTACACGACGATCCGGGCTCTGCTGGACCGGTTCACGGTCAACGACCCACCCGATCCCACGACCGGTCAGGTGGAGTCGGCTGTGCTCGCGGCCGGCTGGGTGGTGGCCGCGTTCTTCCTCACGCTCGGGGCGCTGCTGGTGCTGTTCCGTCGGGGCCGCGGCGCGGTCCTGTTCGGCGGATTCATCGCGGCCGGGACCACCGCGCTCGCCCAGTTCGGATTCGGTTACGGCGACGCCGGGTCCCCGGTCCCGATGGAGAATTGGCCGCTGTACTGGGGCGGCGTGGTGGTGGTCGTGCTCGCCCTGCTGCCCGCCACCGGTCGCTGGGTGGGGCGTATCCGCCGGGCACGGATCGGCCAACCGGGCGTCACGGGCACGACCGAGACCGGCGCCATCCTCTGGCCCGGCACCTGACGAGGGTCAGCTGCCCGCCTCTACGCTGACCGTATGACGCAGCAGGACGGCCCAGGCGGCCACGAGTCCCCGGGTTTCGCCACCCGCGCGATCCACGCCGGCCAGGACCCGGATCCGCTCACCGGCGCGGTCGCCGTGCCGATCTACCAGACCTCCACGTTCGCCCAGGACGTGGTCGGCGAAACCCGCGCCGGGTACGACTACTCGCGGGCCGGCAACCCGACCAGGACCGCGCTGGAACAGGCACTGGCGGCGCTGGAGGGTGGCGCGTCCGGGTTCGCGTTCGCCTCGGGCATGGCCGCGTCGGACACCTACATCCGGGCCGTGCTGCGTCCCGGCGACCATCTCATCCTGCCCGACGACGCCTACGGCGGTACCTTCCGGCTGGTCGACAAGATCTGCGTGCCTTGGGGTCTGACGTACACCACGGTGCCGTTGGGCGACCTGGACGCGGTCCGCGCGGCGATCCGCCCACGGACCAGGGTCATCTGGTGCGAGTCCCCGACGAATCCGCTGCTGGGCATCGCCGACATCGCCGCGCTGGCCGAGATTGCGCACGGGTCGGGCGCGCAGCTGTTGGTGGACAACACCTTTGCCTCGCCCTACCTGCAGCGGCCGCTCGCTCTCGGGGCCGACGTCGTGCTGCACTCGACCACCAAGTACCTCGGCGGGCACTCCGACGTGATCGGCGGCGCGCTGGTCACCAGCGATGCCGAGCTGGCGGAAGCCCTTGCCTTCCATAACAAGTCGATGGGCGCGGTGGCCGGGCCGTTCGATTCTTGGCTCGCCCTGCGCGGGGTCAAGACCCTCGCCGTCCGGATGGACCGGCACTGCGACAACGCCGAACGGGTCGTCCGACTGCTGGTCGGGCACCCGCGGGTCGCCCGGGTGTACTACCCGGGTCTGCCGGCGCATCCCGGGCACGAGATCGCCGCGCGGCAGATGCGCCGGTTCGGCGGCATGGTGTCCTTCAGCGTGGTCGGGGGGCAGGAGGAGGCACTCAAGGTCTGCCGGCGGACCCGGCTGTTCATCCTCGGGGAGTCGTTGGGCGGGGTTGAGTCGCTGATCGAGCATCCCGGGCTGATGACCCACGCCAGCGTCGCCGGGTCGGCACTGCAGGTGCCCGACGACCTGATCCGGCTGTCCGTCGGGATCGAGGACGCCGACGACCTGGTCGCCGACCTGCGGGACGCGCTGGACTGACCGGCCCGCGTTTCGGCGTTGATCATGGGAGCCAGCCGGTTCGGCGTCGGCATGTCGCGGAAACGGTCGGTGTGTCGCCGGCTGAGCGCCATGATCAACAGGGGAGGGTCACTGTTGTCAGCAGGGGGAGCGACGGCGGAGGGTTCGCTGGCAGGATGACCGGCATGGAGCGGGTCAGCGTGGCGCAGGTCAGGGCGGCGGCGCAGGCGTTGCGGGGGGTCGCCCGCTACACGCCGATGGAGTCGTCGCGGCCGCTGCAGGAGGCGGTCGGTGGGCCCGTCCACCTCAAGTGCGAGAACCTGCAGCGCACCGGGTCGTTCAAGATCCGCGGCGCCTATTTGCGGATCTCCCGGCTGTCCGAGCAGGAGAAGGCCGCCGGGGTGGTCGCCGCCTCGGCCGGGAACCATGCGCAGGGGGTGGCCCTTGCCGCGTCCCTGGTCGGCACGTCGGCGACGGTGTTCATGCCGATCGGCGCCTCGATCGCCAAGCTGACCGCCACCAGGGCCTACGGCGCGCAGGTGCAGCTCGTCGGGCAGACCCTGGACGAATCGCTGGAGGCCGCGCTCGAGTTCGCCGCCCGGACCGGGGCGGTGCTGGTGCACCCGTTCGACCACCTCGACGTGCTGCTCGGGCAGGGCACCGTCGGGCTCGAGATCGCCGAGCAGGTGCCGGACCTGGCCACCGTGGTGGTCGCCACGGGCGGCGGCGGGCTGATCTCCGGGGTGGCCGGGGTGCTCAAGGAACTCAAGCCGGGCGTGCGGATCGTCGGGGTGCAGGCCGAACAGGCCGCAGCGTGGCCCGACTCGCTGGCCGCCGGGCGTCCGGTGCGACTGCGTGAGATGTCCACCCTGGCCGACGGCATCGCGGTCGGTGAGCCGTCCGCCCTGACCTTCGCGCACGTGTCCGACCTGGTCGATGACATCGTCACGGTCTCCGAGGACCAGCTGTCCCGGGCCATGCTGCTGTGCCTGGAACGGGCCAAGCTGGTGGTGGAGGCGGCCGGGGTGGCCGCGGTCGCGGCCGTGATGACCAAGCCCGAGGCGTTCACCCCGCCGGTGGTCGCCGTGCTCTCCGGCGGCAACATCGACCCGCTCGTGCTGTTGCACGTCGCCCAGCACGGACTGGTCGCCGCGGGTCGGTTCCTGTCGCTGCGGGTGGACATCCTGGACCGACCCGGATCGCTGGCCGCGCTGCTCGCCCTGGTGGGTGAGCTGGGCGGCAACGTCATCGACGTCGAGCACTCGCGGGTCGGCTCGTCGCTCTCACTCGGCGATGTCGAGGTCGCGCTGCGGCTGGAGACCCGCGGACCCGAGCACTGCGACGCGATCGTCGCGGCGCTCGGGGACGCCGGGTTCCGGGTGATCGAGCGGGGCTAGTCGGCCGAGCTCGCGAGGCCGCCATGAAGCACAGAAGGACCGGGCGCAGACGGTCCGGCGACGGAGGCGGCGGGTTGTTCAGCGTTCCGGTCAGCCGGTGAAGGGCTTGGCCTCCAGGACGGCGACCTTCTGGATGCGGCCGTTGGGCAGGGCGTACTCGCGGGATTCGCCGCGGCTCGCCCCGAGGATGGCCTGGCCCAGCGGGGACTGCGGCGAGTACACCGGAAGGTCCCCGTGCACGCCCTCCTCCCGGGAGCCGAGCAGGAAGGTCTCCTTGTCGTCGTCGTCGCCGTCATAGGCGATGGTCACGACCATTCCCGGCTCGACCACGCCGTCGTCCGCCGGGGACACCCCGACCTGGGCGTTGCGCAGCAGTTCCTGCAGGTGGCGGATGCGCCCCTCCTGCTTGGCCTGCTCGTCCCGCGCGGCGTGGTAGCCCCCGTTCTCCTTCAGATCGCCCTCCTCGCGCCGGGCATTGATCTCGGCGGCGATCACGGGACGATGCGCGACGAGCTCATCGAGCTCGTGCTTGAGACGGTCGTGGGCCTCCTGGGTCAACCAGGTCACGCCGGTGTCGGTCATGACAACTCCTCACTACGGATATTCGTGTGTACCACCGAACCCGGTGGTACGTGCGCGGCGCCGGCAGCCGGTCGAGACGCGCGTGCCCGCACTTGAATTGGCACAGAAACACAGCGCGGCCCCCTCGGGGGCCGCATTCCTGAACACAGGATAACACGGCGCCGGTGGCGCGAGCCGATTCCGAACGGCTTGTGCCACCTGCGGTGATGACCCGTCGCCGGCCGCCGGGCGGCATTGTCGGTGCGGCCGTGGACAATGGTGGGCGTCCCGACGGGCAGTGGTACCGGGACCGGAAGGTGAGGGCAGATCGTGAGTGACGCATTCTCCGTATCCGACGCCGTCGACGAGGAGCACCCGGTCGCGCACACGGACTCCGAGGAACTGATCGCGACGGGCGCGGACGCGCAGATGGTCGACGCCGCCGAGGCGCGGGACCGGGTGGCGCTGACCGCACCGCTGCGGCTGATGGCGGTGCACGCGCACCCGGACGACGAGTCGAGCAAGGGCGCGGCAACCCTGGCCAAGTACTCGGCCGACGCCGTCGGGGTGGTGGTGGTGTCCTGCACCGGCGGCGAACGTGGTGACGTGCTGAACAAGAAGCTGACGATCGACAGCGCGGAGGTCCCGGTGCTGCGAGTCCGGGAGATGGCCAGGGCCGCCGAGATTCTCGGCGTGGCGCATGTCTGGCTCGGGTTCCACGACACCGGCTACCACGAGGGGCCGCCCGAGAGCTGGGACCTGCCGGCCGGGTCGTTCGGCGTCCTCGACCCCGAGGTGGAGATCGAGGCGCTGGTGCGGATCGTGCGCCGGTACCGCCCGCACGTGATGACGACCTACGACGAGACGGGCGGGTATCCGCACCCCGACCACATCCGCTGCCACGTCGTGTCGGTGGGTGCGTTCGAGGCGGCCGGCGATCCCGATGCCTATCCCGACGCCGGGGAACCCTGGCAGCCGCTGAAGCTGTACTACAACGTCGGGTTCTCCCGGTCCCGGATCACCGCGATCAACGAGGCCGTCCGGGAGCGGACGGGCGAGGGTCCGTACGACGAGTGGATCGAGCGGTTCACCGACCACCCGCGACCGGATCCGGGCACCCGCATCACCACCCAGGTCCAGGTCGCGGACTACTTCCACGTGCGCGACGCCGCTCTGCGGGCGCACGAGACCCAGATCGATCCCGACTCGACGTGGTTCGCGGTTCCTCGCGACCTGGAGGCCGAGGTCTGGGCCACCGAGGACTACGAGCTGGCCAGGTCGCTGGTGGACACCACGCTGCCGGAGGTCGACCTGTTCGCCGGCGTCCGGGAGAAGGTGCTGCAATGACCCGCCTGACCGTGCTCCTGCTGGCCGCGCCCCAGCCGGGTGACTACGACCCGAGCACCGGTAAGGGCCCCGAATGGGGCAAGGCGGCGCCGATCGGCCTGCTGGTGATCCTGCTGCTGGGGGTCGCCGTGTTCTTCCTGCTCAGGTCGTTCACCCGCCAGCTCAAGAAGGTGCCGGCAAGCTTCGACAGCGAGCCGGACGACGCCGGGCCCGAGTCGCCGGCCTCGGTGGTGCCGGCCGGGCCGGCCGGCGAAGATCCGCCGCAGGCGCGACCGTCCGAGCGCGGCCCGTCCGAGCGCGGCCCGACCGAGCGCGGCCCGACCGGACCGGCCGGCTGATTTCGGCCATGACATCGCGGCTGTCCGGGTCGACGTCGACCTACCTCGCGCAGCACGCCGATCAGCCGGTCGACTGGTGGCCGTGGTCGGCGGAGGCGTTCGCCGAGGCCCGACGGCGCGACGTGCCGGTCATGCTGTCGATCGGCTACGCCTCGTGCCACTGGTGCCATGTGATGGCCCGCGAGTCCTTCTCGGACCCGGACACCGCCGGGTTGCTCAATGAGGGTTTCGTCTCGATCAAGGTTGACCGGGAGGAGCGTCCCGACGTCGACGCGGTGTACATGACCGCGACCCAGGCGCTGACCGGTTCCGGCGGCTGGCCGATGACCTGTTTCCTGACCCCGGACGCGGAGCCCTTCTACGCGGGCACCTACTTCCCGCCGGTGCCGACGGCCGGCGGTCCGTCGTTCCGCCAGCTGCTGACCGCGATTTCGCAGGCCTGGGCCGGCGACCGGGATTCGGTGCTGGACGGTGCCGGGCGGATCCGGCAGTCCCTCGCCGCGATGTCGGGCCGGTTGGCCGCCGGAACCCTCGGACCCGATGAACTTGCCGTCGCCGCCGCCGACCTGCTCGACCAGCTCGACCGCGTGCACGGCGGGTTCGGCGGCGCGCCGAAATTCCCTCCGGCGATGGCCCTGGAGTTCCTGCTGCGGCATCACGAGCGGACGGGGTCGGCGCCGGCGCTGGCCGCGGTCGACCTCACCCTGGACCGAATGGCCAGGGGCGGCATCTTCGACCAGCTGGGCGGCGGCTTCTGCCGCTACAGCGTCGACCGGACCTGGCACGTCCCGCACTTCGAGAAGATGCTCGACGACAACGCTCAACTGCTGCGCCTGTACGCGCACCATTATCGGCTCACCGGCTCGGCGCAATCGGCGCGGGTCGCCGGGATGGTCGCCGACTTCCTGCTCCGCGAACTCCGGCTGCCGTCCGGCGCCTTCGCCGCCTCGCTCGACGCGGACACCGATCACGAGGAGGGCGCGACCTACCGGTGGACCGGTGCCGACCTGGTCGCGCTGCTCGGCCCGTCCTCGGCCCGGGCGGCGGCCGACATGTTCGCACTGCCGGACCCTTCCGATGCGGCCGCCCCGGCCGCCGGGGCGCACCCGCACCCGGACGAGCTGGCCCGGGAGGTGCTGCGACTGCCGGCGGATCCCCCGGACCTGACCGATCCCGACGGTGTCTTCGCCGCGATCGCCCGGACCATGCTTGCGGCCCGGGCTCGGCGGGCCCAGCCGGAGCGCGATGACATCGTCGTGCTGCGGTCCAACGGCCTGGCGATCGCCGCCCTCGCCGAGGCCGGAGCGGCGATGGGTCGGCCCGACTGGGTGGGCGCGGCCCGGACGGCGGCCGACCATCTGTCGGCCGTGCACCGGGTGGCGGATCGCTGGTTCCG
>JBIOVW010000476.1:0-4540 GCA_044867945.1 Nakamurella sp.
CCCGGCGGGGAGTCCCCCGAGGAGGTGGCCGCTCGGTGTGATCGGGTGCTGAGCCGGGTCAAGGAGCGGCTTGCGCAGGGTGACGTTGCGCTGTTCTGCCATGGCCACATCTCCCGGGTGCTGGCCATGCGCTGGCTCGGGCTGCCGGTACAGCACGGCGGACTGATCCTGATGAACCCCGCGGCGGTGACCGTGCTCGGCACCTATCACGACGAGCCGTGCATCGAGCACGCGAACATCATCCCGTTCCGGCCCCCACATGTCGGCGCCTGACCCGCGCATCCGGCCGGTCACGCCCGCTGATGTCGCAGCGGTGACCACGCTCGTGCACGACCTGGCCGGGTACGAAAAGTCCCCGGAGCAATGCCGGCTGACCGACCAGCAGCTGCACGCCGCCCTGTTCGGACCGTCGCCGGCGCTGTTCGGGCTGGTGGCCGAGGTCGAGTCGGGGGTGGTGGGCGGGTTCGCCCTGTACTTTCTGAACTTCTCCACCTGGGAGGGCGCGCATGGGATCTACCTCGAGGACCTGTTCGTGCGCCCCGAGCTCCGCGGCTGCGGCCTGGGCAAGGCGCTGCTGATCCGGCTGGCGCAGATCGCCGTCGAGCGCGGCTATGCCAGGGTCGAGTGGTCGGTGCTGGACTGGAACACCCCGTCGATCGACTTCTACCGGTCCTTGGGGGCGGCGCCCATGGACGAGTGGACGACCTTCCGGCTCACCGGTCCGGCCCTGCGAACGGCAGCGGGAACCGGCTGATCCATGCGTTGGCCGGCCTGCTCAGCAACAACACCCCGCCCGCCCCACCGGCCAGCACCAGCAGCGGACCCCAGAGCAGCTGACCGCTGGGCGCGATCAGCCACACGCCGATGGCCAGGACCACCACCTGCGCCACCAGGCTGGGCGTGCGCGCCCACCGGCGCCCGCGCAGCAGGCCTACCGCGCAGAACCCCAGCGCCGCGGCAAGCACCAGGTAGTAGCCGACCTGGGCCAGGGTCCGGGCCACCGAGAGCCCCTCGGACAGCCCGGAGAAGAGGTTCAGCACCGCCAGCGCCACCACTCCCAACGCCTCGATCAGCACGAGAACGGCCGCGAACCGGACCGGCCGCGGCGGCGGAATGCTGATCGGCGGCGGGTCGGGCTCGGTCGTCACCGGACTCACGCTACCCACGTAGGCTGCCGGGCGATGCGCGCACTGCTGATCGTCAACCCGCACGCCACCTCCACCACCGAACGGCGCCGGGACCTGCTGGCGCACGCCCTGGCCGGCGAACTGTCGCTGAAGGTGGCCCGCACCGAGAACCGCGGGCACGCCGCCCACCTGGCCGCCGCGGCCGCGGACAGCGGCGTCGACGTCGTGGTGGTACACGGCGGCGACGGCACCGTCAACGAGGTGGCCAACGGGCTGATGTACCGCGGCGTCCGGCCGGATGTGCCGATGCTGGCGGTGGTGCCCGGGGGGTCGACCAACGTGTTCGCCCGGGCCATGGGCGTCGACCCCGACCCCACCGTGGCCACCGAGCAGATCCTGGAGGCGCTGGCCGCGCACCGGGTCCGCACGGTGTCGCTGGGCCGGGCCGACGACCGCTACTTCACCTTCAACGCCGGTCTGGGACTGGACGCCGAGACCGTGCGGGCGGTGGAGAAACGGCGGGCCCGCGGTGGCACCATCACCAACGCCATGCACGTCCGCGACGCAGTTGTGCAGTACTTCCGGACCGACCGGCGGACGGCCCGGATGACCCTGGAGCTGCCCGGCCGCGACCGGATCGACGACGCGCACCTGGTCTTCGTGTCCAACGTGGACCCCTGGACCTATCTGGGCAACCGACCGATCCGAACCAATCCCGGCACCTCGTCGACGACCGGCCTGGGCATCTTCGCGCTGACCAGCATGGCGGTGCCGTACGGGCTGCGGGCCGTCGCCTCGATCACCACCGGCATGACGAAGGGCGGCCGGCACGTCATCCGGGCCGATGACGAGCCATGGGCGACGGTGCGCTGCCGTGAGCCTGTGCCATGCCAGGTTGACGGTGATTACCTGGGCGAACGGTCCGAAGTCAAATTCACCTCTGTTCCTCGGGCGCTCCGGTTAGTAGTGTGATGCCGACCTGCGGCCCGAAGATGCGCCGAGGTCGTCGTCACTCCAGCCTGGTCTGAATCGTGTCGACCAGGCATCATGGTGGGCGGGGCGACGACAGAACGCGATCTTCCAGTGACGTCCGTAACCCCGGCGCGACGAAACCTTGACACGAACGTCCCATGTGAAAGTATTCACAAGCGGTCGTCGACGGCGACGACGCCACCCGACGACCATTTGATACCGGTCGGATCCCACGGATCCGGCGCATCACCGAGGAGCACACACCCATGGACTGGCGTCACCGCGCGATCTGCCGCGACGAAGACCCCGAGCTCTTTTTCCCGGTCGGCAACTCCGGCCCCGCCCTCCTGCAGATCGCGGAGGCCAAAGCGGTGTGCCAGCGGTGCCCGGTGACCAGCGAGTGCCTGGCCTGGGCACTGGAGACCGGCCAGGACGCCGGGGTGTGGGGCGCCATGAGCGAGGACGAGCGCCGGTCCCTCAAGCGACGCCGGGCCCGCGCCCGGGCCAGGAGCTTGTAGCTATTTGCTGCGCCCGCGGAGCGGGAAGGAGACGTGCACGAACGTCCCCTGATCGCTGTTTCGGTCACCCATCTCGATGGTGCCGAACAGTTCTGCCTCGACCAGCGTCCGCACGATCTGCAGGCCGAGCCCGGCGGCCTGCTCGACCGCGAATCCGGCCGGCAGGCCGACACCGTTGTCGCTGACAACGATGTCCAGTTCCTTGGCCGACCGGTCGACCGTGATGGTCACCTGAGCGTCGCCCCGATCCGGGTCGCCGTCGGGCTCGAAGGCGTGCTGCAGGGCGTTCTGCACCACCTCCGCAAGCACCATGACCAGCGGCGTGGCCAGCTCCGCGCCCAGCACCCCGAAGGAGCCGACCCGACGCACCCGCGCCGACGTCTCGGCGGCGGCCACGTCCGAGATCATCGGGACCAGCCGGTCCACGATCTGATCGAGGTCGACCCGGTCGTCCGGTGAGGTGGACAGAGTCTCGTGCACCATGGCGATCGACGCGACCCGGCGCACCGACTCTCCCAACGCCTGCCGGACCGACGGGTCGGCCGACCGTCTGGCCTGCATGCGCAGCAGCGCGGCCACCGTCTGCAGGTTGTTCTTCACCCGGTGGTGGATCTCCCGGATGGTGGCGTCCTTGCTCAGCAGGGCGCGGTCCCGGCGACGCACCTCGGTGACGTCGCGCACCAGCACCAACGCCCCCGACGCCCGCCCGTGCGGTCGCAGCGCAAGCGCCCGGAACAGCACGGTCGCCGCCTTGGCCTCCACCTCCATGCGCAGGCTCGGCCGGCCGGCCACGGCGTCGGTGATCCGCTTGGCGAGTTCGGCGGCGTCGAACGGGTCATCCACCAAGGAGCGGGTGACCTGGGCCAGCGACCGGCCGATCATCTCCCCGTTGTAGGCCAGGCGGTGGTAGGCGGACAGCGCATTCGGGCTGACGTAGACCACGTTGCCGTCCGCATCCAGGCGCAGCAGCCCGTCACCGGCCCTTGGCCCGGTGTGCAACTCGGCCGGCCGACCGGGCGGCGGGAAGGTCCCGTCGCAGACCATCTGGAACAGGTCGTCGGCGGCGTCGACGTACGCGGTCTCCAGCAGGCTGCCCTCCCGGCCGACCAGGCTGCTGGTGTCCCGCTCGATGACGGCGACGACCTCGCCCAGATGACGCACCGGGATCGCCTGTCGCCGGATCCAACTTCGCGGGGCCTCCAGTGGAGGGTCGTCGGACACCACCCGTTCCTCCTCCCAGGCCCGCCGCAGCAACGGGAAGTCCGGGAAGGCGACCACGGCCTTGACCCGGTCGTCGACGAACGCGGTGACGCCGGTGGTCGGCCGGGCCTGGGCGGCGCAGACCAGCCGGCCGGGCTGGGTCGGCACCCACAGCAGCAGGTCGGAGAAGGACAGGTCGGCCAGCAACTGCCATTCGGAGACCACGGCCTGGAGGTGGGCGACCGCGGCACCGGACAGGGTGGAATGTTCGGCGAGGACGTCGGAAAGGGTCGACATGTTCAGGATGCGCCGCGGTCAGGAGATCTCGGCGATCAGATCGCCTTCCTGGACGAGCCCGCCCTCCTGCACGGCCAATCTGGTCACCGTCCCGTCCACCTCGGCGATCACCGGGATCTCCATCTTCATCGACTCAAGGATCACCAGGGTGTCGCCGTCGCCCACCGTGTCGCCCTCGGCGACCAGCACCTTCCAGACGTTGGCCACCATCTCGGCACGAACTTCCTCGGCCATCCACTTCCCTCCGCTGTGCGTGGGAGTCATCTTGTCATCTCCCGCATGGCAAGATGGCGCGGGCCGAATCAGGCCGGAAACCGGAGGGCGAGATGAGCAAGCGCGGACGCAAGAAGAAGGCACGCCGCAAGAGCGGCGCCAACCACGGCAAGCGCCCCAACTCCTGAATGGGGGGTGACCCGCGGCTACTGC
>JBIOVW010000477.1:0-3156 GCA_044867945.1 Nakamurella sp.
GGCGCCGGGATGGAGCCCATGATTCGCTCGGCAAGCCTCTCTCATCGCCGCCCTCCTCGGGTTGACCTCGCCAGCTCGGCCATCCGGACAGGGGCGCGGGCGACTGTGCAGATGATCCGCTCGGCAAGCCTCGCTCATCCGGTCCCGCCGATCTTTTCCACATCGCCGAGGAAGAAGGCGGCCATCACGTTGCGGGTGCCGACCACTCCGGCGAGCTTCTCGGCGTTCGCGCGCTCACCGTAGCCGCGGTAGTTCGGGATCTGGTGCCGGACGGCGTCTTCGTGGAACTCACCCTCGACGAGCGTGCGTAACGCGTCGTCGTAGGTGATGGATTCCAGGACGGTGTAGGTGAGGTATTCGACGACGCCCTCTCGGAGGGTGAACGCGCCCGCCTGTTGTTCGAGCGTGTTGCGGTAGGTCACGTGGCGGGAGTGCTCCAGGGTGTGCAGGTACTCGTGCACCACGGTCTGGAACAGGTGCCACATCGCCTCCCGGTTGGCCTCGTTGGTCGTTTCCCTGAACCGTTGGATGTTGACCTCACCGTCGGAGGCGAAGGCCGGCCAGGCCTTGTGGATCTCCAGCAGGTCGTCCCGGCGGGCGGCGACGATCTCTGCCTTCACCCGGTCCACGATCGCCTTCTCCGGCCCCCGGCTCTGGATGGCGCCATGTTGCTGGTCCAGTGCCGCAACCCGAGGATGGCCGGTCAGCAGCTTTTCCACCCGCCAGTTCGCGGCCGCTTCACGCGCGTCCGGGTCGGCCAGGACGGTCACCTTCGTGTCCCATGCGTCGTGGATGCCGGCGCCGGGCGCCAGCGGTGGTCCTATCGCCCACTTGCCGAACACCGCGTCGGTGGCCGCCTTCGATCGCGCCGCGACATCCCTGATGTGGTCCCAGCCGAACAGGTGCCCCGGGCCGCGCCTGGCCGCCTTTCCCGCTGCGAGATGGTCGTACTCCTGCTGCACCAGCTCAAGCACCAACGCCTTCAGCCGGGCCTCGTAGGCGCCCCGTCCCGGCAAATTGGGCACGAACGTCGGCAGCACGCCGCCGGCCTGCACGCCCTGCGAGGTCTTCACGACCTGCTTCGCCGCCGCCGCCTCGGACACCGCAAGGTCCCTGGTGTCGGCGGTCAGTTCGGCCGGGGCCGTGCCCCAGACAAACTCGCCCGCCGCGCCCTTGGCGCCCACCGCCGGGGCCTGGGCCAGGGTGCGCTCCACGCCGTGCTGACGGAAGACACCCTCCAGCTTGACCATCGTCGGGCGGTCCACGACGCCGTCCTCGGGCAGTCCCTCGGCGCGCTGGAAGCTCTGCACGCCCGTCTCCGTGGCGGCGTTGAAGGCGCCGTTCACCGAACCCTGGGACAGGTGCGAGGTGTCGGCAAGCGCCTGCTGGATCTTGGTCACGGACAGCCCGTTGTCCCCGCGGGACAGGGTGGCGCCGCCCCGAAAGACCTGCTCGAGCAGATAGTCGCCCTTGAACCGGGACGCCTGGATGGACTGGGTGCGCTCGTTGACCGTCGCGCCCGCGGTCACGAGCTGGCGGTGCTCGGCCTCGATCAGGGTCCGAAGCGTCTGCAGCGCGGCGACCTTGGCCCTCTCGTCGGCGTTCAGCTGCGCGGTGCCCACCTTGTGGTGCCGTTCCCAGGCGGTGATCAGTGCCGGCAGCCGGCCCAGAAAGGTCACCCGCTCGTCGTACTGGTCGTCGCGCAGGGCGGCGTAACCGCGGACGGCCTCCTTGATCTTGTCCCACGGGGTGGAGCCGACGAGCAGCAGACCCCATCCCGACTTGAGGGTGGTCACCGTGGTGCCGGCGAAATCGGCGGGAGCGCGCCGGATCGGAGTCGTGGCCGCCGATGCGGTTGCGCCGTTCCCCGACTCCAGGACGGACGTCTGCGTGGTCTCGCCCGCACCGGACCAGTCGAGCAACCACCGGCCGGCCGCGGACGTGGCGCCGTCGACCGGGGCGCCCGCAGTGGGCGCGCCGACGAGTCCGGAGACGGGCACAGCGTCCGACCGGGAGGGCTCCGGCGGTCGCGTCGTGGGCCGGTCGGTGCGGTCTTGATCCCGATCGGAAGCGTGATCATGGTGGATCGCCAGTGACGACATGCCGGACCTCCCCGGTTACGGGGTCAGTATGCAACGGCCGGTGTCGATCGGCCTCGTGGAGTCCTGCCGGCGCCGCGAGATTTCAGGTCACTTCCTGGGCCGCGATCGGGCCCCCGGTCGGCCTGGCGGCGCACCGCACGTCAGTGCCCGTTCTCCAGGCCCATACGCGTGGGTCGCCCGGAGCTCGAGCGTCTCCCAGTCGAAGCTGCGGAGATCGGAGAAAGTCGAGGCGACGAACCCGAACGCCTTCGTCACGTCCTTGGCCGATGGGACCACCGACGCCGCCGCGCTGACCGCGCCAAGGTCCGCCGCCTGTCCGGCTGGATCATGACCGACCCCGACCATCTCGATCCGAACGACCAAGCACAACCCGACGACGCCCGCGCTCGCTGCCCCCACCTGGACGCACTTGCCGGCCACGGCACCGAGTTCGCCAAACCCTCACCGGCCTGCACGGCGAACGCCTCGACGACTGGATCGACAAGGTCAACGCCGACAACCTACCGGCCCTGCGCTCCTTCACCACCGGCCTCACGAACGACCACGCCGCCGTCGTCAACGGACTGACCATGACCCACAACTCCGGCGGCGTCGAAGGAAACGTCAACCGCATCAGGACGATCAAGCGACAAATGTACGGCCGCGCGAGATTCGACCTCCTACGGAAACGCGTCCTCCTCGGAAAATAGCGCCAACACATCACGGAAATTGCGCCAGAACCATTTTCGGCGAGCGTCGGCATTAGCCCGTTTGCCTTAGTTTCAGCTTGGGGCAGAGTCCTTGGATGACGGGTCCACCGCCCGGTGCCGAGCTCCGAGTGACACACTGGTTCCACACCGCCCGTCTCCTTCGTGAGCCGGGCTTACTCTTTGCCCGGGGGCGTCGCGGGCCGGCCGATCAACCGGCTGAAACCCGAGATCATGTGGTGCCCCCGGTGGGACTCGAACCCACACTGGAACCCTTTTAAGGGGCCTGCCTCTGCCGATTGGGCTACGGGGGCGCGCCTACAGCCTACGGAGCGGGCACGGGCGGTCCCGCTGTGGCACGCGCGCGT
>JBIOVW010000478.1:0-2207 GCA_044867945.1 Nakamurella sp.
CCTCGTCGACGAGGTTCTTGCCGCCGGCGCAGGCGGCGATGAGCGCGGAGATCGCCAGCCGGTTGACGCTGCGGGGTTTGCCTCGGCTGCTCTGGTGGATGAGGGCTGTGGCGTCTTCGGTGAACAGCGGGTCGGCGCGGCCGGTGAGTTTGAGGTGGTGGCCGATGTAGTCGGTGGTTTCCTCGCCGGTCATGCCGCTCATGTGGCGGCGCACGGTGATGCGTTGCTCGAGCGCGGCCAGGGTGCCGAGCTTCATCTTGGTGGCCAGGGTGGGCTGTCCCAGCACGACGGTGGCGAACGGGGATTCGGTGTCGAGGTCGTGGTTGGTGAGCAGCCGCAGGGCTTCCAGGGCGTCGTGGCTGAGTAGGTGGCCTTCGTCGATGCACAGGATGGGAACCCGTCCGCGTTCGGAAAATTCGGCGGCCAGCGCGTCACGGGCCTGGGGCACGAGCGCGGCGTTGTGGAAGCTGGGCTTGCCGCCCAGGGCGGTGACCAGGTGGTGATAGATCCCCCGCGCGCCCACGGTCGGATCGGGGATGTAGATCAGGTGGTGGCGGGCCGGTTCGGCGCGGTCGATCGCGGCGCGGGCGGCGACGGTTTTGCCGACTCCCACTTCGCCGGTGACCACGGTGATCCCTCGGCTGGTGATGCCGTAGGCGATGCGCGCGACGGCTTGGGCGTGGTCGGTGGAGCGGAACAGCATCCCGGGTGCCAGCCCGCGACCGAACGGCATGGTGGTGAAGCCGAAGAACGATTGGATCTTGTCCAGCATGGTGGGGTTTCCTTCTCGGGTGAGGTAGCCGGGTCAGCCGCGCTCGGGCCGCTGGTGTTGCTGGTTGGGGTCGGCGGGCGAGCCGCCGGTGTCGGCCGAGGTGTCGGTGAGGGCGAGATAGTTGATCGTTTGACCGACCTCGGCCTGGTGTGCGTCCTCGAGCAGCCGGAGATAGTCGATGCCGGTGGCCTCGACCGGCGCGGCGTCGTCGGGTTTGACCGCGGGATGGACGTGCCGCCCGATGTGGTGCGGGTGGGCCTTGCCCATCGGGCGGCCCTGGTACTCCACCTCGATCAGAGTCAGATCGAACGGGGTGAACAGCAGGTCCACGGCGCGGCCGACCAGCGCGGCGTCGACCTCATACCGGTTGCCGTGAAGCGACACGGTCGCGAACGCGGTGACTCTGCGCTGCTCACGCCACAAGAACGCCCGGCGCAGCAGCGCCGGATCCGGCTGGGCCGGCCGGTCACGGCTCTCGGCGTGGTACCGCTGGGCCGGGGTGGCCCCGGTCTGGGAATGCACCGTGCGGTGGTACTGCTGATGCAGCCACCCGGTGAAGAGCCGGTTGAGCTCGGCCAGCGAGGTGCACCCACTCCCGTCGGTTCGGGTGTCAATCTCGACGAGGAACTGGTCCCGCACGGTGCGGTTCCACCTCTCGATCTTCCCCCGTCCCTGAGGTCTTCCGGGTCGGCTGTGCACGAGCTTGATGTCCAGCACGGCCGCCGACCAGGCCAACTGGTGGGAGGAGTACGCGCTGCCGTTGTCGGCATACAGCCGAGACGGACAGCCGTGGGTCTTGACCGCGTCGTGCAGCGCGGCCTGGATGCCCAGGGTGTCCTCGCCATGGCCCCAGCGGTGCCCGACTACGTAGCGGGAATGGTCGTCCAGCAGCGCGAACAGCACCGCCCGCTTGCCGTCGGTGATCGGGCCGTGCAGCCCGTCGGTGACCCACAGCTCGTCGCACGCGGCGGCCTCGAACCGGCCGAACGCCTGCGGCGGGTTGCCGTCTGGGCGGGTGTTCAACTCCAGCCGGGCGAAGTGCCGCTGCAGGGTCCGCGACGACGGCGCCCACCCATGCTCGGCCTCGATGATCCGGGCGATGTGCGCGGCGGTACGCCCCGGGCGTTCTCGCTTCAACCGGGCGGCCAGCTCCAGCACGTCCGCGTCAGTGCGGGCCTCGGCGTGCCGCTCGGCCGGGATCAGCGCGTCGAACCCGCCGGCCCGCCAGGCCCGGATCCAGCGGTCCAGGCTGGCCCGCGACACCGTGACCGGCTCCCCGAACGGCCCGAGATGCACCTGGGCGGAAAGCTGGCGCACCAGCCTGCCCCGCTCGGTCGGCGACAGCGCGGGATCGGCCAGCGGCCGGATCAGGGCATACCGGTACAGCGCGATCTCCCGCGCCCGTTCCGCCCGCGACGATTTCGTCTTCGGCTTC
>JBIOVW010000479.1:0-3763 GCA_044867945.1 Nakamurella sp.
CGCGGGAGCGGGCGGCGGCGGCGAGTTGGTCGATGGGGTTCTGCCCGGTGAGGGCGAGGGTGGCCAGGTGTCCGCGCAGGGTGTCCCAGGCCGGGGCGCCGGTGACGCCCGGGACGGCCGCCTCGGCAGCTTCGGTGAGGGCGGCGATTTGTTCGGCGCCGATGAGTGCTTCGCAGGCCGCGGTGTTCGCTTCCCGGAAGGCGGGGGCGGCGTGTTCCAGTTGGCGGGCCGGGTCGGCGGCTTCGCGGATCTCGGTGGTGGCCGACCGGGCCGACCCGTCCCGGGACAGGATCGAGACGAACGCCTCGACGGCCGTCTCGGGTTGCACGGCCTGCGGGGTGATCACCTGGTGCGGGTCGATCCCACCGCCGCCGACCAGATACAGGTGGGTGGCGGTGACGGCCCGGGACAGCGCGACGTACAGCTCGTTGAGGGTCATCTCGGCACCGACCAGGACGTGCGCGGTGCCGACCCGACCGGCCGTCCCGACGGTGCGGCCCTGGACGGAGGCCAGGGTGTCGGCGTAACCGAGCCGCACGTTGCCCTGCTGCACGTACCAGGCGGGGAGGCGGACCGCGCGGCCGGCGCCGAGCATCCGGACGCTGACCGCGCCGTCCGGGTGCACGTCGGTGACGGTCCACCGGTGGTTGTTCTGCACGAAGTCGGTGCCGCCCAGCGACAGCGAGCGGGCGTTCTTCTTGGTGATCACGGTGTCGCCGGCGCTGATGGTCTCCCCGTTGGGCAGCACCAGCTCTGGTCCGGCCCGCTCCGCGCCGGGCCCGGTCGGGTGGTCGGCGAGTCGGTCGGCCCGGGCGCGGGCGTTGAGTTGGGCGACCTGGTCGAGGCCGGCGGCGATCATCAGCGAGTGGTGGCCGGATGCGATGTCCGCCTTCCAGGCCGTGTACAGGGTCTCGATGCCGGTGTCGGCGGTGACCGAGTGCAGGCGGCCGCGGTCGGCGTAGAACCCGGCGGCGCTGGGGTCGCCGTCCCGGACGGCGAGGGTGGCCTGTGCCTCGGTGGGGTCGGTGAACCGGATGACCTCGACGAGGCTGGATGATCCGTGTTCGGCGTCGATGTCACGGAGCACTCCCCCGGCGCCGGCGGCCGCTCGCTGCCGGTCGTCGCCGACGAGCAGCACACGGCCGCCGCGGCCGGTGACGAAGGCGATGGTGGCCCGCAGGTTGGGTGTGGAGGCCAGGCCCGCCTCGTCGACGATGACCAGGCTCGCCCTGCCGATGGCGTTGACCCAGGCGGGCCGCTGGGCCTCCGGTGTGGTGGTGATCTCGTGGACGAGTTTGTCGACGGTGTCGGTGTCCACCTCGTGCAGGGCCGAGCGGAGTTCTTCGGCTGCGGAGGCCTGCGGGGCCAGGCCGATGACGTGGCCGCCGCCGGCCTGCCAGGCGCGGGTGAGCACGCCCATCACGGTGGTCTTGCCGGTGCCGGCGGGGGCGAGCGCGAGATGGACGAGCCGATCGCTGGCCGCGATCTGGTTCACCATCAGTTTCTGCCCGCTGTTCAGGGTGCGGCCGTCGTTGTTGGCGGACCATTCGAGCATCGCGAGCTCGACATCCGACGGGCCGACGGTGCGGCCGCCTCCGCGGCCGGCGGCCGCGAGGATGCCGGCCTCGGCGTCAAGCACCGCCGGGCTGGTGAACAGTTGCGAATGCGCGACCCGGAACTGGCTGCCGCCGTCCGCGCGGCGCAGCGCAGCGGGGACGTCGGCGTCGGCGGCGACGTCCTGGTCGGCGCCGACCGGCACGCTGTGGTCGGCGGCCATCGCCCGCCGGACGACCGCGTCGGCGTAGTCGGTGACCCGGCCTGGGTCGATCCCGACGGCGCGGACCTGACGGATCGCCTCGGCCAGCAGGTTCGATTCCCGCCACCTGGCGCGTGCCCGGCTGACCGCGGTGATGGTGTCGGCGGCGAGCTCGTCGACGAGGCCGGCCGAGATCGGCTCGGCCGCGACGGTGGCGTGCACCCGGCTGAGCATCTGCTGGAGCTGCTCTTCGCCCCCCAGGATCTGCAGGGCTTCGGCGTGCCAGACCCGGCGCTGCTCGATCAGCGAGCGTGGTTCGTGTTTGGCCTCGCGGGTGGCCAGGGTGGCCCGCTGGGCCAGCCGCAGGATTTCCACCGCGGTGGGGACCCGGCCGTGGCGGATCACGAACTCGGCGGCCAGGTCCGCGGTGCCCGCCTCGATCGCCTGCCGCCGGGTCGACCACCGGTCATTGAGGCGCTGATCGACGCCGGCCAGCTCCCGGACGGGTCGCTTGCCGACGCCGACCTCACGTTCGGCGAACCGGCCGCCGATGCGGCCGACGATCTCGGCCTCCAGGGCCGAGTTGTAGAACTCGGATGCGGCGACGTTGAACCGGTAGAGCATCCGGCCGTCCAGGGCCAGCCAGCGTCCGCCGTCGCGGGTCTGCACCTTGTTGGAGACGGCGACATGGGTGTGCAGGTCCGGGTCGCCGGCGCGGGAGTCCCGATGGGTGAACTGCGCGGCGATCAGGCCGGTGACGTCGACCTGCCGGACCCCGCGCGCGCCGAGGCGGGTATAGGCGGCGCGGGATTCCAGGAACCTGATCGTCTGGGCGACCGCCGCGTGGTGTGCGTCTTCGATGTGCCGGGACACCGTCGGGTCGGCGACCGCCCACAGCGCGGACACCGATTTCACCGGGGAGAAGGTCAGGTCGAACCCGGCGACCGAGGATGATTCGAGCCGGGTTTGCTGCGCGAAGAACGCCGACAGTTCGCCGTCGTGCAGCGGTGGACGGTGGTGCTGCTCGAGGAACATTTCCAGCGCGGTGTCGGTGCGGATGCGTTCACGTTCCTCGGCGGGGACCCTGTCCCCCGGCTTGTTTCCGCGGACCGTGTTCCAGGCCCGGTACCGTTCGGCGAGCCGTTCCCGCCACTGCGGATTCCCCTCGATCACCCGATAGGCCGCGCCGAGCCTCGTTGCGGCCACCGCGACCTGGGCGCTGCGACCCTGCCCGGTCAGATCCTTGATGATCCGGTCCGCGTTCGGGTGGATCCCCAGCCCGAACAGGTTCTTCATCTGCTGCTCGGTGACGGTCCCGGTCACCCCACCCAGGCTCGGCAGGCCGGCCCCGGTCCACACACCGGGCGCCTCCCCCTTGGCGGCGTAGTAATCGCCCAGCGAGTCGTACCCGCGTTCGGTCGAGTCACCCGCCGCGACCTGCCGGATCAGGTACACGTACCCGTCTCCGGCGGTCAGCTTATGCAGGCTCAGCACGCCCGCAGGCTAGCAGTCGTGATCTGATCGTTACCGTAGTGCATGAGGTGTGTACGGCACGGAGAATCGGTAGGCTGGCGACGGCGGCCTGGAAGGGGCTGGGGACGCGGGAGGAGTGCGGCGCGTGGGCAAGGTGGCGAACGCGGAGGTGGCGGCGCGGGCTCGCGCGAAGGAGCGGCTGGCGCAGGTGTGGGCGGCGCGGGCGGAGCGGGATCGGCGGATCGAGGATGCGGTGACGGCCGGGGTGTCGGCGGCCGACGCGAAGGCGGCGGCAGCCCGGCAGCGTGACCTGGCGGTCGAGGCCGCCGGGCTGGCCGTGCAGGAGGCGGAGCGGGTCGCGGCGGAGGCGATCGCGGCGGCCGATGAACGGGTTGCCGCCAGCGCGGCGGCGCTCAAGGTCGAGGGTCTGGGCGTCGCGCAGATCGCGGAACTGCTGTCGTCGCCGGCTGCGGAGGTGCGGCGGATGCTGCGCGGCGCGCCGTCGGCGGCGGCCTCGGAGGATTCGCCGCCGGT
>JBIOVW010000480.1:0-3833 GCA_044867945.1 Nakamurella sp.
TCCGCGACGCGGGCCCGGTACCCGACCCCGCCGTCGCCAAGCCGGGGGTCGACCCCGACCTCCTCGGTGAACATGGCGACGGCCGCCGGCAGGTACCGGTCGAGCTCCTCGATGCGCACCGGGCGCACCTGCGGGTCGGGCGCGATCACCGGCGCGCCGGTGAGCACCATCAGCGGCTGGTCCGCCCGGACCTCGCGCGGCGGTGTCCAGTGCCCGGACAGGTCGTGCCACAGGGGCAGGACGAGCTCGGCGCGACCCACGATCGAGGAGCAGCCGCGGCCGTGCCGACGGGCGCGGTCGGCGAAGCTGCGCAGCGCCTGCTTGCCGCCGTGCAGGGGAACCAGGTTCGCACCCGAGAAGCACAGCCCGTCGAACCGCGACCCGGACGCCCACATCTCACCGCCGAGGCGCCACGGGTCCAGCCCGGCCAGCTCGACCCGTGCGGCAACCATGCACGTCGCGACGGGGTCGGCGTCCAGGACGGCGCGTACCGCGCCGCGGTCCCGGTCGTCGAGCAGCCTCGCTCCGGCAAGCCTCAGCACGCCGTAACGGTGCCACACGGTGGCCCTGTGTTCACAGCAGAGGGTCTTGAAAAGCCGCCGCGACAACCGGCCGTCGGTCCACGCCGTAGTAACAACCTGAGCGGTTGAAGTCGCGGGACATCCTCCTGGTGGGGTGTGCGGGCTTGGAGTCCCAACCGCACCAGGAGGATGTCGTGTCCAACGGTAGTCGCCGTCGGTTGTCGCGGGGTGATCGCCGCCGCAACGAGAAGCTGGCCCGGCTGCGGGCGATCATCACTCGGGAGACCGCCGTATTGGCGTTCGACCTGGCCTCGGACAAGCAGGTGTGTGCGCTGACCGACCCGGACTCGCGGGTACTCGCCCGCCGCACGGCTCGGGTCAAGGCCTGGCAGCTGGCCCAGACCCTGGACTGGGGTCTGGCCGCGGCGGCCGAGGCCGGGTTCACCTCGGTGGTGGTGGCCTGCGAGCCGACCGGGCACCGCTGGCGAGTGCTCGACCAACTCGCGGCCGAGCGCGGGGTGATGCTGGTGTGCGTGCAGCCGCTGCTGGTGGCCCGGGCCCGGGAGGCCGAGGACTTCACCCGCAACAAGAACGACGACACCGACGCGACGATCATCGCCCGGTTGGTCACCGAGCTGCGCTGCTACCTGCCCGAGCGGGCCGACCCGGCGTGGGCACGGCTGCGGCATCTGGGGGCGCGGCGGGCCCGGCTGGTCGTCGAGGTCGGCGCGGCCCGCCAGCAGGTCCGGGATCTGCTCGAGTGCGCCTGGCCGGCGGTGCTCGACGCCGCCAGCAAGCCGCTGGACTCGGCGAACTGGCTGGCCGCGGTCGCCACCGGGCTGGACCGGGTCGCCGCCACCGGCGAGCTGAGCGAGCTCGGCCAGCGCGGCTGGGAGCAGTTCGCCGCCGCTGTCCGTGCCGAGCTTGCCCCTACCCGCTGGTACTCGGTGATCGTGCGGGCGGTGTTCGACGCGGCCACCGACCCCGCGGCGGCCGCGGTCGGCGTCGTCGATCAGCGCGCCGGGGCCCTGGAACGAGTCCGGTTCGCCCTGGCCGACCTGGCCCACCTGCGCGCCCAGATCGCCGAGGTAGAGACCCGGATGACCAGGGTGCTCGACACGCTCGGGTTGACCGAGCTGGTCACCGGCATTCCCGGAGTGTCCGCGGTCGGCGCCGCGGCCATCCTGGCCGAGTCCGGGGACCCCACCCGGTTCTCCAGCGCCCGGGCCCTGGTCAAGCACGCCGGGCTGTGCCCGCGCGCCAACGAGTCCGGCAACTACGCCGGCACGACCTCGATCAGCGGCCGCGGCCGCCCCGAGCTGCGGCTGGCCGCCTGGCGGGCGGTGTTTACCGCGTTGCAGCACAACCCGGTACTGGCCGCCCGCCACGCTCACCTCACCGGCCGCGCCGAGAACCCGCTGACCGACACCCAAGCCCGCATCGCCGTCGCCGCCAGCCTGCTGCGCCAGCTGCACGCCGTGGTGGTCACCCGCACCGCCTGGGACCCCGCCGTCGCCGCCGGCCTCGACCGGCGCGAGGACGGAGCCGCCACCGCCGCCTGACCACCCGTGCTGCTGACCACCGGGCGGGGCGAGCTCGCATCGCCGTCGGGACCCCGAGCCCGCAACTGACCCTGAGCAGCCCCGCCCGTCTCCCCGCAAGCCCGGATGAAGGCTGTCGGGAACAACCCGCTTGAACGCTACGTAGGGCCGGAGACGGGCGCGGGCACCACCCGACCAGCAGCAACCCCACCCGCAAGATCAACTCGGTGGCGGCAGGCCACCGAGCCAACCCACCACGCCCAAGAACACCCAGACCCAGGACTTGACTTCGCCCTCATAGGTTGGTCAGTTCGCGCCGAAAGCTCGACCAGGCCCTGCGGCGGCGACAGCGGCCGCGGACCGGCGCGTGATCTCGGCCCCGTTGCCGGCGCGGATGAGGGCGGGATCGACCATCCAGGCTCCGGGCGGTCAGCGCGCCGGCCATGGGGGCTTCACACCGACCGGCCCTGGTAGTTGACCGTGTCCCACACCCCGAGCAGGTACTGGATGCCCAGCGCCCGGTCGTAGAGCCCGTATCCCGGGCGTGGTTTGCGGGTGGTGTTCTCGTCCCACAGGTGCCGGCCGTGGTCGGGCCGGATGTAGCCGGTGTAGCCAGCTTCCGCGTAGGCCTTCATGATGCCGACGGTGTCGACGTCGCCTTCGCAGGCGCGGTGCGCAACCTCGGTGAAGTCACCGTTCGGGAAGTGCTTGATGTTGCGCACGTGCGAGAAGTGGATGCGGTCCATGTACGTCGTGACGGCATCGACGGCGTCCTGCTCGGGATTGGCCGAGAACGAGCCCAGGCACAGCGTCAGACCGTTGCAGGGGCTGTCGTTGAGTGACAGGACGGTGGCCAGGTCCTTCTTGGTCGACACCACGCGGGGCCAGCCGAAGAGGTCGAACGGCGGATCGTCCGGATGCACACCCATTTTCACGTCGTACTCCTCGCACGTCGGGATGATCGCGTCCAGGAAGTACCTGTAGTTGGCGTACATGTCGTCGTGCGTCACGCCCTCGTACGCGGCGTTCAGCTCACCGAAGCTCGCGAGGCGCTCGGGCTCCCAGCCCGGCAGCGTGAGGCCGCCGGAGTTCGCCTCCATGTCGGCGATCAGCTTCTCCGGCGACATCTGGTCCACGACGGCCTTCTCGTAGAAGAGCGCCGTCGAACCATCGGGGAGCGGGTGCCACAGGTCGGTGCGGAGCCAGTCGAAGATCGGCATGAAGTTGTAGCAGACGACCTTCACGCCGGCGCGGCCCAGCCGCCGGATCGTGGTGATGTAGTTGTCGATCGCCTCGTCCCGGCTCAACCCGAGCACGGACATGCCGAGCTTTATCGACTCGTGCACGTTGACCGACTCGACCACGTCGGCATCCAGGGTCTTGGTGACGCCGCGGGCCGCCGCCTCCGCGGAGATCGAGGTGATCCGAGCGATTTCCGCGTCGATCTCGGCGGACTCCCAGACCTGGCCGGCCTGCTTGTCGTGCAGGCTCCACACGACGGTCTCGACCCCCGGGATCTGCCGGATGTCGTCGAGGGTGATCGTGTCGTTTCCCTCGCCGTACCAGCGAAAGCCCATCTTCATCGTCGGTCTCCTCCTCGTCCGGTACCGCCGCTTCGGTGCGGAAGGCCGAATCGGCGTGGTGGAGAACTTCTTCCGGCCGAGCTGACGACCCGTGCGATCGCCCGCCGCCTCTACGCGGGCGGTCTCGGAGTTGACCCGGCCGGGCGGGCGTAGGCCCGCGACACCGTCGACGCGGCGAGGCCGGCCTC
>JBIOVW010000481.1:0-3591 GCA_044867945.1 Nakamurella sp.
GCAAAGCCGACGCGCTGGTTCATCTCCGGTGTCCTTTCTACAGGTGCAGATATGTGGTGATCAGGTCGGTCGACACGGATCGAGGGGCGACCGACTCGTTGTGATGGTCAATGAGTCACGGCCGCCCGAAGGCTCGTTCGTCCCCCGGGCGGCCGTGGGTCCGTGGGTGTTGCGATCCCTGAGATGTCAGGCGATCTCAGGCGGCCGGAGCCAGCGCGGCGAACAGCTTGTCGGTGGTCGCGCGACCCTGGGCCAGCACCTTCTCCGCGAAGTCGAAGGTCGCGGCGGTGACGTCCTCGGCCTTGGGCAGGTCGGCGGGAACCGGAACCTCGACGGCCGGCTTCGGGAACTCGGGCAGGGCCTTCACGAAGGCCGCGACGGCCTCGACGAAGTTGTCCTGCACCTTGGCGACGGTGGCCAGGAACTCATCGGCGGTCTTGCTGGCCTCGGCGACGAAATCGGTCATGATAGGTCATCCCTTCGGATTGTTCGGCTGTGGTGTGCTGTCCAACTGACAGTGCTTAGTCTGCCAAGCAATCCGAAGTATGTCAAGCACCTTGCTTGATAAATCAAGCAGAATCTCGGAGCGTCCGGTACATGTGCAGCAGGGCGTCCTTCTTGTCCTGGGTGAGCGATTCGTCCAGCCGGATCGCCTCCTCGACGCTGACCCGTGGTGCCTGCTCCTCGTCGGTGTCCAGAAGGCCGAACTGCGCGAACAGTACGGCCGGCGGGATGTGCAGGGCGCCCGCGATGCCGCGGAGCACCTCAGCCGACGGCTTGTACTGGCCGCGCTCGATCTGGCTCAGATAGGAGTCGGACATGCCACTGGCCTTGGCGAGCTGTCGCTGGGAGATGTTGGCCAGGCGGCGCTGCGCCTTGACGAACGCGCCGAACGCCTCGGCCATGTCGGTGGGCTTGTCCATGAGTGGCCTTCCTACGACCGGCACCGGCGCCGGTGCGATGTGTACCAAGCATGCCACTGTTCACCTCATCCGGCAGTCAGGAGTGGCCGAGCATCCGGTCGACGGTGATCAGCAGGGCCACCCGGCGTGGGTTCACCCGCGGCGTTCGGTACCGGGCGGCGTACCGGCGCTCCGCCTCGCGGACGTCGGCCCGGTCCCGGCTGACCCTGACCTGTCCCTCCAGGCTCACCCACCGCCGGCCGTCGACCTGGCCCACCGCGGCCCGGGGCCCGGTCCCGTCTGCCGTGGGTCGTTCCGCGTTGCGCACCTTGACGCTGCCGTCGCTGGTGATCACCCGGACCAGCCCGGCGTCCGGGTCGAAGGTGAAGCCGACGGCGACCACGTGCAGCGACCCGTCCCGGCGCACCGTGGACAACGTGGCCAGGTGCCGTTCGGCCAGGAACGCGAGCAGATCGGGGCCGAGCGCGGCCGGGTCCAGCCTCATGCGGGCGAGCATGGCACCCGGGTATCAGGACCGCGCAGCACGCCCTCCGAATTCAGATGACGATGGAGCGGGTGTTGGTGGTCGGCGGAGGGATCGCCGGGCTCGGCGCGGCGGCCGCGCTGCGGCAGCGTGGCGTTCCGGCGGTGGTCCACGAGCGACGGCCCACCTGGCCGGACGGCGGACTCGGACTGAATCTGCCCGGGAACGCCGTCGTCGCGCTGCAGGCACTCGGTCTGGGTGAGGCACTCGATGGCATGGGGGCCCCGGTTCGCCGGCGCGAGTACCGCAACCATCGGGGCCGGCTGTGGTTCGCCGTCGACGAGGACGCCTTCTGGGGTCCGGCGGCCGGACCCCGATGCGTGATCCGCTCCGAGCTGCACGACGCCCTGCGTTCGTTGCTAGCACGCGAGGACCTGCGCCTTGGCGCCGATGTGCGCGACGTGCGGGTGCTCGACGACGGGGTGGAGCTGGAGCCGGCCACCGGTCAGGTCGAGCGCGGCGGTGCGCTGATCGGCGCCGACGGCGTGCGCTCCACCATCCGCGGACTGGTGTCCGGCGACCATTCTCCCCAGGCGGCGCTGCTGTCTTCCGCGAGCTGGCGCTTCGTGACCCGCAACCCGGGGGTCGACTGCTGGGTGGCCTGGACCGGGCCGGCGGGCACGGCCCTGCTGATCCCGGTCGGCGGTGACCGGGTCTACGGGTGGGTCTCCATGCGGCAGGAGACGAAGGATTTCGGGCGGGTCCTTGCCGCGTTCGCCGGTTACCCGCGGCCGGTACCGGATGCCCTCGCCGCGGCCGGAGAGGAGGCGGTGCCACCGCACCTCTCGCCGTTGGAGGAGGTGCGACCCGCCGCCTGGACGCCCGGGCGGGTGGTGTTGATCGGAGATGCCGCGCACGCGACCGCACCGGTCTGGGCACAGGGCGCGGCACTGGCGGTGGAGGACGGGCTGGCGCTCGCCGACCTGCTGTCGACCGACCCTGACTGGGCGGGTGCCGGCGCGGCGTTCGAGCGGCGGCGAAGGGCCCGGGTCGAACACGTGCAACACATGACCGACCGGCTGTCCCGTTCGGCCGGCCTGCCGCCGTGGCTGCGGGAAGTCCTGCTTCCGGTCATCGGACCCCGGACCTACCGCGCGACGTACGGGCCTCTGCGCGATTCCTGAGTGTCCGACCGTCGTCCTACTGTGGTCGCGTGAGTGAGACCGAATCCGTGGCTCTGCCGTCCTCCGCCGAGCTGCCGGCGGTCGGCGTGCCCGAGGATGCCGCGCACCGGCACGCCGAGCTGACCCAGACCATCACCGACGCGCAGTTCCGCTACTACGTGCTGGACGCGCCGACGATGACCGACGGGGAGTTCGACGCGCTGCTGCGCGAGTTGGAGACGATCGAGGAGCGGTACCCGGCGCTGCGCACCCCGGAGTCCCCGACCCAACGGGTGGGCGGCGGGTTCTCCACCGAGTTCGGTGCGGTCGAACACACCCAACGGATGCTGTCCCTGGACAATGTGTTCTCCGCGGACGAGCTGGCCGGGTGGCTGCAACGCACCGTCCGCGACGCCGGCTCGGCGTTCGGGTGGCTCACCGAGCTCAAGATCGACGGGCTCGCCGTGAACCTCAGCTATGCCAAGGGCCGGCTGGTGCGCGCCGCCACCCGCGGCGACGGGCGGGTCGGCGAGGACGTCACGCTCAACGTCCGCACCATCAGGGCGGTCCCCGAGCGGTTGCGTGACGACGGCGCCCACGACGTGCCCGAGTTCGTCGAGATCCGCGGCGAGGTGTTCTTCCCGCTGGAGGGGTTCGAGGAGCTCAACGCCTCCCTGGTCGCCGCCGGGAAGGCGCCGTTCGCCAACCCCAGGAACTCCGCCGCCGGGTCGCTGCGACAGAAGGACCCGCGGGTGACCGCGTCCCGCCCGCTGACCATGCTGTGCCACGGTATCGGCGCCCGGGTCGGCTTCGACATCGCCCGGCAGTCCGAGGCGTACGACCGGCTGCGGTCCTGGGGCCTGCCGATCTCCGAGCACAACAAGGTGGTGCACTCCGAGCAGGAGATCGCCGACCGGATCGCCTACTGGGCCGAGCACCGGCACGACCTGTCGCACGACATCGACGGCCTGGTGATCAAGGTGGACGAGGTTTCGGTGCAGCGCCGGCTGGGTTCCACTTCGCGGGCGCCGCGCTGGGCGAT
>JBIOVW010000482.1:0-5628 GCA_044867945.1 Nakamurella sp.
TTCTCGTACAGCCGCTGGGTGTGGGTCTTGACCGTGCTGGCGCAGCTGGCCAGGGAGCTGTTCATCGGCGCCAGCACGGTCAAGACCCACACCCAGCGGCTGTACGAGAAACTCGGTGTCTCCGACCGCGCCGCCGCCGTCGCCGAGGCGATGCGCCGCGGGCTCCTCGAATGACCCAAGTCGAACGGATCGTCACGACATCCGTCCGGCGCGGGTTGAACCTGCAGCTGGTGCTGCGCGGGGTGTTGGTGGCCTTCGTCGTCGCCACGCTGATCTTCCTGCCGCCGGCCGTCGGCGCGACCGTGTCCTGGTGGATCGCCGGCGCGTACCTCGTGGCCGCGGTCGCGGTCACCGGATGGCTGCGCAGCGGCGCCCGCTCCGGCCTGAACTGGGGTTGGCTCGGGCTGTACGTCGACCTGCTGGCGTTGCTGGCGCTGACCCTGATCGCCGGCCGGTCCGCGGTCCAGTCGTGGACCTCCTACGTGCTGCAGTTCGCGTTCTTCCTCATCCCGGCGCTGGCCGCGACCCAGTTGCGCTGGGGGGTGTGCGCGAGCGTGGTGGTGCCGACCGTCGTCCTGTACGCGATCGTTGGCGTGCTCACCCAGGCAGCGAACGAGTTCGAACCGTGGCCATCGATCGCGATGCGGGTGGTCGCCCTGGCCGGGGTCGGCCTCGCCGCGACGTGGCTGTCGGCGATCCAACGATCCCGGGTGGCGTCGATCCGCGAGTTGGTCAACGACCGTACGCGGCTGCTCACCGAGCTGATGACGTCGACGGAGAACGAGCATCGGGCGATGGCCGAGCACCTGCACGACGGTGCGCTGCAGTACGTGCTGGCCGGCCGGATGGACCTGGAGGACGCCCGGGACGGTGACGAGAGGTCCTTCGACCGGTTGGACACCGCGCTGACGCAGACCGCCAAACTGCTGCGGTCCACGGTGTCCGAGCTGCATCCCGCGGTGCTGGAGCAGTCCGGGCTGGCTCTGGCGATCGGCCGGCTGGCGGGCGGCGCCGCCGACCGCGCCGGGCTCACCGTTGCGCTGGACACCGCCGGATGGCCCGACGCCGTGCGGACCGACCAGGACCAGCTGCTGTTCGGGGTCACCCGCGAGCTGGTCGGCAACGTGGTCCGGCACGCCCGGGCGTCCCGGGTGACGATCACCCTCGACGTGCACGACGGGGTGGCCGAGCTGGCAGTGGCCGACGACGGTGTCGGCTTCACCCGGGGCACCGCGGCCCGCAAGCTGTCCGGGGGGCACATCGGCATCGATTCGCAGCGGGTGAAGATCGAGGCGGCCGGGGGCCGGTTCGACATCGAGAGCCCACGCGACGGGGGCGCGCTGGTGCGCGTGACGGTGCCGGTGACCAGGACCGACAACGGCCCGTCCTGAGCGGCGCCGCCGACCCACCGGTTTGGACCCGCAGCCCAATGGGCAGGATTGACCGCATGACGTTCCGCTCGCTGTATGCCCACGGATTCGCCCGGGTCGCCGCCTGCACCGCCGACGTGTGGATCGCCGACCCGTCGCGTAACGCGGCCGGCATCGCGTCGGTGGCCGGGCAGTGCTCGGCGGAGGGCGTCGCGGTCGCGCTCTTCCCGGAGCTGTCGCTGACCGGATACGCGATCGACGACCTGCTGGGCCAGCAGGCGATGCTGGACGCGGTGCACGACGCCGTCGGGGAACTGTGCGCAGCAACGGCGGACCTGCTGCCGGCGATCATCGTCGGCGCACCCCTGCGGCACCGGGACCGGCTGTTCAACACCGCGGTCGTGCTGCACAAGGGATCCGTGCTGGGCGTGGTGCCCAAGATCCACCTGCCCACCTACCGGGAGTTCTACGAGCGGCGCCAGTTCGCGTCCGGCGACGGCGCGGTGGGACTGACCATTCCCGTTGCCGGGCAGGAAGTGCCGTTCGGCACGGACCTGCTGTTCGGCTCCGCCGACGTGCCCGGGTTGACCGTCGGGGTGGAGATCTGCGAGGACATGTTCGTGCCGGTGCCTCCGTCCAGCGGCCTGGCCCTGGCCGGGGCGACGGTGCTGATGAACCTGTCGGGCAGCCCGATCACCATCGGCCGGGCCGATACCCGCGGGCTGCTCTGCCGGGCCCAGTCGATGCGCTGCCTCTCGGCGTACGTGTACGCCGCGGCCGGGCAGGGTGAGTCGACGACAGATCTGAGCTGGGACGGACAGACCAGCATTTTCGAGAGCGGGGTGATGCTCGGTCAAGGTGCCCGGTTCGCCGAGGACCCGCAGCTGACCATCGCCGACATCGATCTGGACCGGCTGCGCCAGGAGCGGGCCAGGCAGGGCACGTTCGAGGACAACCACCGCAGGGTCGGCGGCCAGCAGTTCCGGACGGTGCCATTCGTGTTGGACCCGCCGATGACCGACCTGGGGCTGCGGCGAGTGGTGGAGCGGTTCCCGTTCGTGCCGGCGGACCCGAGCCGCCTGGCCCAGGACTGCTACGAGGCCTACAACATCCAGGTCGACGGGCTGGTGCAACGGCTGCGGGCGATCGACACGCAGACCGTGGTGATCGGGGTGTCCGGCGGCCTCGATTCGACGCACGCGCTGATCGTCGCCGCCCGGGCGATGGACCTGCTCGGATGGCCGCGCACCAACATCCGCGGGTTCACCCTGCCCGGGTTCGCCACCGGCACCGCCACGAAGTCGAACGCGTGGGCGTTGATGCGGGCGCTGGGGATCACCGCCTCCGAGTTGGACATCAGGCCCGCGGCCCGGCAGATGCTGGCCGACCTTGACCACCCGTTCGGCCGGGGCGAGGAGGTGTACGACATCACCTTCGAGAACGTGCAGGCGGGGCTGCGCACCGATTACCTGTTCCGGCTGGCCAATCACCATCACGGGATCGTGCTGGGCACCGGCGACCTGTCGGAATTGGCCCTCGGCTGGAGCACTTACGGCGTCGGCGACCAGATGTCGCATTACAACGTGAACGCGGGGGTGCCGAAAACGCTGATCCAGCATCTGATCCGGTGGGTGGCCGGGTTGGATGACTTTTCCGACGACGTCGACGAGATCCTGCTGTCGATCCTGAACACGGAGATCTCGCCGGAATTGATTCCGGTGAAGGAGGGGGAGGTTCCGCAGAGCACCGAGAAATCCATCGGCCCGTACGAGCTGCAGGATTTCACCCTGTTCTACACGCTACGGTACGGATTCCGGCCGTCGAAGATCGCGTTCCTGGCCTGGCACGCCTGGCATGACGTGGACGGCGGGCTGTGGCCGGAGGGGTTCCCGCCGGAGCGACGCCGGGCCTACGGCCTGGCCCCGATCCGGCAATGGCTGCTGGTGTTCGTCAAGCGCTACTTCGGGTTCAGCCAGTTCAAGCGGTCGGCGATGCCGAACGGGCCGAAGGTGTCGGCCGGCGGGTCACTCTCGCCGCGCGGCGACTGGCGGGCGCCGTCCGACGGCAACGCGGTGGCTTGGCTGGCCGACATCGAGCGCAACGTGCCCGCCGAATAGAACCCAATTCTCCCCGCCCGTGCCACATGAGCGGGCGAGCGGTAGATCCTGGAAGGCGGTGACGGACATCCTTCGCCTCCCTTGCTTCGTGGTCGTCCTTCTTCCGCCGTTCCCTGCCGCGGGCCGCGTCAACCCAGCGGGATGACGGCGGGGCCACTACCCTTCCTGGGACCCGGCATCGGCCCCGAGGGTGGGAGCTACTCATGCTGCAGTGGTTCGTCGACAGCCCGTTGCTCACGATCTTCTTCTGCGTCGGGGTCGGCAGCGTTCTCGGCGCGATCCGGTTCGGGCCGGTGTCGTTCGGGCCTGCCGGGGCGTTGTTCGTGGCGCTGGCGCTGTCCGCGATCGAGCCGGAGGTGGCGCTCCCGCCGATCGTCACCAACCTGTCCCTGTGCGTGTTCTGCTACATGGTCGGCATCGCCGCCGGGCCATCGTTCGTCAACGCGCTGCGGTCCGGCTGGCAGCCGGTGGTGGTGTCGATCCTGGCGATCGTCGCGATGGCCGCTGTCGCGTTGGGCGTTGGTGGCTGGTTCGACCTGGATATCGGCACGGTGGCGGGCGCGTTCTCCGGCGCGGGCACGGCGACCGCGGCGCTGGGTGCGGTGCAGCAGCAACTGGCGGCCGGCGGGCCGATCCCGCCGGAGCCGGCCATCGGTTACGCCGTGGCCTACCCGATCACGGTGCTGCTGACCATCTTGTGCTGCTCGTACCTGATCAGCGCGGGCCGGAAGAAGCCCACCGCGGAGGACCGGGTCAAGATCTCGCCGATCGTGGTGCGGACGCTGGAGTTGGTCGGCGATCCGGCGCTGACCGTGCACGGACTGTCCGACAGGTACCAGGCCGTGGTGTCCCGGCTCACCCGGGGCGGTGCGACGGTCATCGCCCACGACGAGGAACCGCTCGCGGCGGGCGACCTGCTGACCATCACCGCCCGGGAGGACGAGGTGGACCGGCTGGTCGCCGACCTGGGCCGGCCCGCGGTGGACGAGCCGTGGATGGACCGCTCGGACATCGACTTCCGGCGGATCATCCTGTCCAACCGCGCCTACGTCGGCCGCGAACTGGTCGCGCTGCGGCTGGAGGAGAAGTTCGACGCGGTAGTCAGCCGGGTGCGTCGCGGCGACATCGACATCATCGCCACCCCGGACCTGGTGCTGCAGAGCGGCGACAGGCTGCGGGTGACCGCCCCGCGGGAGCGGCTCGCCGAGATCACCAAGGCACTCGGCGATTCCGAGCGCACGGCGGGTGACATCAACCCGATCGGCCTCGGGCTGGGCCTCACCCTTGGTCTGCTGCTGGCGTTCGTCCAGATCCCGCTGCCCGGCGGCGGCACGCTGGTGCTGGGCACGGCCACCGCGCCGCTGATCCTGGGTGTGGTGCTGGGCGCGCTCGGCCGCACGGGCCCGGTCATCTGGGCGCTGCCCGGCAACGTCGCCAACACGCTGAACCAATACTCGTTGCTGGTGTTCCTGGTCGCCGTCGGCACCGGCGCGGGGCCCGGACTGATCACCGCGCTGGCCGACGAGTGGTTCCCTCTGGTGACACTCGGGCTGACGATCTCGGCCGCGCACGCGCTGATCTGTGTGGTCGGGCTGCGGACCGTGCTGAAGTACGGCACCGCCCGGTCGCTGGGCGGGCTCACCGGGTCCCAGCTGAACCCGGCGCCCTACGCGTACGCGATCGGGAAGGTGCCCGATCAGCGGGTCGCGGTCGGGTACGCCGTGCTGTTCCCGGTGAGCATGATCATCAAGGTGCTGCTGGCGCAGTTGATGGTCGTCTACTTCTGACGCCGGCCGGGCCGGCGTCAGCCCCAGTTCTTAGCGTCGGTGAGGCAGAACGGGTGCCCGCTGGGGTCGACCAGCACCCGCCATGTCTCGCCGGGCTGGGGGTAGGCGACGGTGGCACCCAGCTCGACCGCCCTGACCTCGGTGGCGGCCATGTCGGTACAGGCCAGGTCGAAATGGAACTGCTTGGTGCCGTGCTCGTTCGGCCATACCGGCGGTTCGAAATCGGGCACGCTGCCGAAACCGACGGTGTGCCCGCCGCCGGAGAGCATGGCGTAGCCGTCACCGGAGGCGACGACGTCCCATCCCATCAGCGCCGACCAGAAGTCCGCCGCGCGGGCGGCGTCGGTGCAGTCG
>JBIOVW010000483.1:0-4093 GCA_044867945.1 Nakamurella sp.
ATCGCCCACCGGGTGTAGCCGAACCGGTCCGCGGCCTGCTGGTAGGTCAGTGCTTCGACGTACCAGGCGCGGATCGCCTCGTACCGGCGCTGGTTCACCTGGTCCGGTGCGGTGAACGCGTCCGATCCTGGTCGTTGAGGTGATCCCTCTGCCATAGCGTGATGATGTCAGATCTACTATCTGCTGTCGGGATGACATGCCGGATCTGATTCATCAAGTTTCCTATGGTTTTTGGCTGTCAGTGCATCATCGGACGGATACACGTCGACGAGCAGTTGGCTCGCCTGTCGGTTCGACAACAAGTGGATCTCCGCAATATCCGAGATCGGGTGGTCTCGTGACTGGATCTCGAATCAGCCCATCCCACAAGGCATCACGGTTCCAAACCGGACCGGTCGGCTCGCTCGACCTTGCGGCCAACTCGTGATGTGGAAATCCGCGTTATAGGGATTGTCGAAGCGGGTCACGACCCATTCCGTGACGATGATGCGCACATATTCGCTCGGGTTCTCGACGGCGATCCAGGCATCGAGCCGTTCGATGAAGTTCTCCAGCCTCCAGAAAGTCGGCAGATTACCCATGACTCCGGCCACGCGCGCGGATGCTCTCGACGGTGTCCACCGACCGGGTGGGTTGATCCGGCGACGCCCGGCGCAGCCACGCCGCGAGCTCGACGGCGTCCAACCCGGCGTCCTCGGGGCCTGCGGCACTACTTCGGAAGAAGCGTTGGATGTCCTCATTGGTCATCCGCACCGATCCCCGCTCAGGCCGGTTGCGGTTGGCGTCACGCCAAGGATCCTCGGCATGGGTCAATCGCTCGAGGTCGCCGCCTGTGAGGTTGCCGTACCGACTGACCACATAACCAACCGTGTTCAGCATCGCCTCGTCGGTGATCGGCGAGCCCGGTGATGTGCTCACCTTCTCCGAGTACCAGAGCGTGCCCACCACCGGCCCCATGTCCCAGGCCGAAATGGATTCGTCGAACAGTGGCAGGCCGAAGGTCGCCAGGTGATGACCCTGGCAGTAGTAGAGAAGCTTGTGCAGCTTCTTCACCCCCAGCCCGGGTAGGCGCCTACGCAGCTCAATTGCGACACGATCGGCCGACGTTCCGGACATGAGCAGATCCTATCTCTGCGGACTGACCGTGCCGGTAGCGACACGATGATCGAACCTCTGTCCGGATGGTAGCTGCGAAATCTGACAGTGCGAACCGGCTTCGAGCAGTCTGGGCCGGGCCAGGGACCGCCGGCCGGCCGGCCGCGGCGGAGCGGGCCGGTGACACACGGCCATCGGTTCAGCAAGGCAGGCGGCCCGCGGGAAACCCGCCGTTGCTGTGCAGCAGCTGGCCATTGATCCATTGCCCACGGTCGGAGAGCAGGAACCGGACCAGGTTTGCGAGATCATCGGGCGTTCCCATCCGGCCGGTGGGTTGCGCGGCCAGAACCGCGGCTCGGGTTTCGTCGTCCATCCAACCGGTGTCGACCGGACCGGGATTGATGACGTTGGCGCGCAGCCCACGACCACCGAGTTCGTGGGCGGCGGCGAGCACCATCCGGTCGAGCGCCGCCTTGGTCGCCCCGTACGGCAGGTTGGCGACGGTGTGATCACTGGTCAATGCGATCACCGCACCGCCGTCGGGCGGCAACTGGCGAGCGAACGCGGCGAGCACCAGGAACGAGGCGCGTACGTTGACCGCGTAGTGCCGGTCCAGGCTCTCCGCGGTGGTATCCAGCAGCCCGAGATCGACACTCTCGCAATGCGACATGACCAGCGCGTGCAGCGGGCCGATCCGCTGCCGGCAGCCGGCGACAAGGTCGCTCGCCGCGGCCGCGTCCTCCAGATCGGTCGGCAACAACTCGACGGTCGCTCCGCGGGAGCGCAGTCGCCCGGCAAGCACCAGCGGATCGTCATCCCGCCCGTCCAGGCCGATCCGCCGGTCGTAGGGCGTCCAATACGACAGGGCCAGGGTCCACCCGTCGGCCGCCAAACCCTCGGCAATGGCGGCGCCGATCCCGCGCAGCCGACCCACCCCGGTGATCAATGCGGAACCCGCCATACCGAGAATCGTCACATGGTTCCCGCCGCCGAGGAACGGCCAGTTGGCAGGCCTCACCGACGCACGAAAGCCGCCGCGGCCGGTTCGAGAACGGGGTAGGGACTTCTGACCCTGCCGGTGCGCGGTGCTACCGGCAGATGCTGCGGGATGTGCTGCCCTGGTTCGGCTGGCCAATGTTCTGGCCGATCGTCGTGGTCGGCGTCGGCGTGCTGGTGCTGATCTCCGCGCGGCGGTGACGGCCATGACGGCTGACACCGGATTTGCCCCCGGACCGGTCGCCGTTCTCCGAACTGACGGCCCGCAGAGGTGTGCACGCCGGCCGGCTTGCAGTGGTGGGGATGATCCGGTCGTCACGCACGACCGGGATCATCCCCAGGAGAACTCGGGCGGCAGGCCCGCTCCAGCTTGCGGCTCGCGGCCGGTCAGCGCACCGACGTCGCGGTAGCCGCGGCGGCGTCGGGCTTGATGTGAGCGAACATGCTGCGGCCATTCCAGGTCGGGAAGGCCCGGACAAGCCATGACGGACCGTGGAGCTCGATCCGGGAGTCGCGGATCGCCTCCGCCCAGGAGAGCTGGCCGGCGTGCCACTTCACGAAGGCCCCGGCGTCGGCGACGACATACAGGTCCTCGTCAAGGCCCGGGTAGGTCTTGCAAATCTCGGTCTCGGCGTGCTCGATCAGCAGCCAGTAGCGCTCATGCGGACGAAAGCCGGTGAAGTCCAACCGAATGACGACGCGCTTGTCGGGTAGTCGGTCCCGGCGGATCGCAAAGCACATCGACCACAGTGCCACGTAGGGATCGAGGTTCTCCGGAGCGATCTCGAGCCAACGAGCTCCCCATTCGCCGAGGGCGCCGCACACTTTGAACAGATCGTGACCCGAACTGGTGAGCTGGTAGCGGTGGCCACGCCCCCCTGGCTTGGGTGTCGACTCGACAATTCCGAGGCGTTCAAGATGCTTGAGCCGCTGGGTGAGCAGCGTGCGGGAGAGCCCGGGCGCGCCCTCGAGGATCTCACCGAAGGTCCCGCAGCCCAAATGCAGGTTTCGGATGATCAACGGCGTCCAACGCTCGGCGAAGATCTCCGCGCCACGAGCGATCGGGCAGTACTGCCCGTAGGTCCTCATGAGTGCAGTGTCCTCAACGTCCAGGCCGTCGTGAAGTCCAGATTCCTTACTTCGAAGTCCAGATAGCTGACTTCTCCGCGGTGCCGCTCGATGTTGCGATGGCCACATCGACCGGAGGAGGAACGATGCCAGCACGAACCACGCTGCAGATCCCCGGGTTCCGGGGAATGGTGGTCGCCCCCGACCACCACGGTTACGACGCCGCACGCACCGTGTGGAACGGCGTTGTCGATCGACGACCTCGGCTGATCGCCCGCTGCTGCGGCACCGCCGATGTTGCCGCAGCAGTGCGCTTCGCGCGCGAGCGCGACCTCGAGATCGCCGTACGAGGCGGTGGCCACAACGTGGCCGGTACGGCGGTGTGCGACGGCGGGATCGTGATCGACCTGTCGGCGATGCGCGCCGTCTCGGTCAATCCCGTCGATCGCACCTGCCTCGTCCAAGGCGGAGCGCTGTGGGGAGATGTCGACCACGAGACACAGGCCCACGGTCTGGCCACCACGGGCGGCATCGTGAGCCACACCGGCGTCGGAGGCCTCAGCCTGGGCGGTGGCATCGGCTGGCTCATGCGCAGCCACGGGCTCGCGGTCGACAACCTCGTGGAGGCCGAAGTGGTCACCGCCGAGGGTGAGATCGTCCGGGCGTCGGCCGGCGATCACCCCGACCTGTTCTGGGCGCTGCGGGGTGGGGGCGGAAATTTCGGCGTCGTCAGCGCGTTCCGGTTCGCGTTGCACCGCGTCGGCCCCACCGTCGTCGCCGGGCCCGTGTTCTGGGCAGCCGAGGACACCATCAACGTTCTGCGCTTCTACCGGGAGTTCATCACCGACGCGCCCGATGAACTCGGGACGATCGTCCGGCTCGGCACGATCCCACCGCTTCCGGTGGTCGACAAGGATCTGCACTTCCGGCAGGC
>JBIOVW010000484.1:0-5052 GCA_044867945.1 Nakamurella sp.
GCTCGTCCTCCTGGCCCATGCTGACCCAGACGTCGGTGGCGACAGCGTCGGCGCCGGAGACTGCGGCCAGCGGGTCGTCGGTGACGGTCACATCGCCGGCGGCGGCGACGATCTCGGCGTCCGGCTCGTAGCCCGGGGGAGCGGCCACCACGACCTCCATCTCCAGCCGGCCGGCGGCGGTGATCAGCGAGTGGCAGACGTTGTTGCAGCCGTCTCCCACCCAGGCCAGCCGCCGTCCCTGCAGCGGGCCCAGCCGCTCGCGCAGCGTCTGCATGTCGGCCAGCGCCTGGCAGGGATGGTGCAGGTCGGTGAGCCCGTTGATCACCGGCACCGTGGCGGCGTGCGCCAGCTGCTCGACGTCCGCGTGGGAGCGGGCGCGGATCATGATCGCATCCACGTAGCGGGAGAGCACCTTGCCGGTGTCCTCCACCGTCTCGCCGCGGCCCAGCTGCATCTCGGCGGCGGAGAGATGCACCGCCGACCCGCCCAGCTGGGTGAATCCCACCTCGAAGGAGACCCGCGTGCGGGTGGACGCCTTCTGGAAGATCATCGCCAGCGTTCGTCCCTCGAGCAGGCGATGCGGGCGACCCTCGGCCTGCTGGCGCTTGAGCTGATCGGCCAGGTCGAGCACCGCCGTCAGCTCGTCGGTGGACAGGTCGTCGACCTGCAGCAGGTCACGGCCGCCGAGCTCGATCGGGGGCGGGGCGATCAGCGCCATCCTGCAAGAGTATACCTCAATGGCGCAAACTTATGCAGCATGGCAGAATGCGCCGATGGAACGGCTGACCATCCGCACCGATCGCCGCGAGCAACTGGTCGACGTCACCGACCAGGTCGCGAACGCCGTCGCGGGGCTCGGCATCGATGAGGGCGCGGTGCTGCTTCACGTGCCGCACACCACGGCCGCGGTGACGGTCAACGAGGGCTACGACCCTGACGTCGCCGACGACGTCGTCAAGACCCTCCGCCGGCTGGTGCCCGAGGACGCCGGCTACGCCCACGCCGAGGGCAACAGCGACTCCCACGTCAAGGCGATCATGGTCGGCACCGGCCAGGTGCTGCCGGTCACCGGCGGCAGCCCGGCGCTGGGACGCTGGCAGCGCGTGTTCTTCTGCGAATTCGACGGGCCGCGCAGCCGCGAGCTCTGGGTGTCCGCTTTCTGACATAGGGAACCAGATCCCCCGCCTGGGGGCAGCCACATGGCCCGTTTGGGGGCAGCGAACGTCGCCCCTGGTGCAGATAAATGAGGTCTGACCTCGTTTGTCCTGGTTCAAACCTCTCCCCCCAGAGGTGGATCGTGCCCGACGACGCTCGCCCCCCGAGGCGTCGCAGCCCCATCGCGCTTGTGCTTGCCCTGCTCCTGGGCCTGGCCCTCGCCTGTCTGACGGCGGGCCCGGCCATGGCCATGCCGGCGGGCGTCGTCCGCGCGCCGCTGTTGCTCACGATCCTCAAGCACCCCAATCCGGCGGTGCACACCATGACCGCGTCCTTCACCTGGCGCCAGTCGGGCGCCGCCCGCACGCGGTGCCGGATCGACAGCAAGTTGTGGAAGGCATGCACGACGTCGGCCAGGTACACGGGCGTGGCCGAGGGCAAGCACGCCTTCTCCGTCAAGGTCTCGAGCCGCAGCGGCCACTCGATCACGAAGTCGTTCAAATGGCGCGTCGATCTCACAGCTCCCACCGCCCCGACCGCTGTCACGGGCGGCTCGCTGTCGTGGACGTCCGGGTCGCGGACGCTGGCCGCCTCCGGCGCCGCGGACGGCGGCTCCGGGCTGCTCGGCTACCAGTACCGGCTGTCGGCCGACGCCGGCGCGACATGGGCGGCGGTCTCGACCGGCAGCCCGGCCACGATCACCTCGGGCGGCGACCGGATCGCCCAGTTCCGGGCGATCGACCGCGCAGGCAACGTCTCGGGCTGGGTGCCCGCCGTGGCCGACGCCGCCAGCACCGTCCGCGTTGATCGCACGGTTCCCACCGCTCCCGCGGTCACCGGCGGGTCGTCCGCGTGGCAGAACGTGGCCCAGATCGATCTCACCGCTTCCGGCTCTGTCGACGCCGGCGGCTCCGGCTTCGACCGCTACGACGTCCAGACGTCGACCGATGGCGGCGCGACCTGGACGCCGGCGGCACCCGGCACCCTGGTCAGCCGCACCGCCGAGGGTGAGACGCTCGCCCGGTTCAGCGCCGTCGATGTGGCCGGCAACCGCTCCTCGTGGGTCACCGCGCACGCCCGGATCGACCGCACCGCCCCCAGCGACCCGAACGTCACCGGGGGCACCGCGTCATGGCAGAGCCTGGCCTCGGAGACGGTGACCGCCTCAGGCTCGACCGACGCCATCTCCGGGCTCGACCACTACGAGCGCTCGATCTCGCTCGACGGCGGCGCCAACTGGTCGGCGTGGGTCACCGGCGGCTCGCTGACCGTGACCGCCGAGGGCGAGACCCTGGTGCGCTTCCGGGCCGTGGACGAGGCAGGCTTCACCTCGGCGGCGGTGCAGGACACCGTGCAGCTCGACCGAACCGCGCCCAGCCTGCCCACCGTCTCCGGCACCGCGGCCGGGTGGCAGAACGTGGCGTCCGTCAACGCCACGGCTTCCGGGTCGACCGACCCCTACTCCGGGCTGGCCGGCTACCAGTACGCCACCTCGGACGACGGCTCGACCTGGAGCGCCCCGATCGCCGGAGCGGCTCTGACGCTGACCGACCAGGGGGAGCAGTTCGTCCGCTTCCGTGCGGTCGACGCGTTCGGCCACACCTCGGCGTGGGTGTCCGGGCCGGTGCGGATCGACCGCAGCTCGCCGACCAACCCGACCGTGTCGGGCGGCATGACGGGGTGGAGCAAGGCGACATCGGCCACGGTGACCGCGTCCGGGTCGAGCGACTCGCCGGGCAGCGGCCTCGACCACTACGAGCGCGCCACCTCCACGGACGGCGGCGCAACCTGGGGCGCGGCCAGCGTCGGCTCGTCGCTGACGGTGACAGCCCAGAACGAGACGTTGGTGCGGTTCCGGTCCGTCGACGCGTCCGGCCTGGCCTCGGGCTGGGTTCAGGTGTCCGTGCTGCTCGACCGCACGGCTCCCGGCGCGCCGACCGTCAGCGGAGGCTCCACCGCCTGGCAGTCGGTCGCGTCGGTGATCTCCGGAGCCGGCTCCACCGACACCGGGGGCAGCGCGCTGTCCGGGTACCAGCACCGAACCTCCACCGACGGCGGCTCGACCTGGTCGTCCGCGGTCGCCGGGCCGTCGGTCACCGTCACCGCTCAGGGCCGGACGATCGCGCAGGTGCGCGCGATCGATGGTGCCGGCAACGTGTCGGCGTGGGTCGCCGACGAGGCCAGGATCGATACCACGGCGCCCACCGCCCCCTCGGTGACGGGCGGCGCGTCAGGCTGGCAGTCGGTTGCCTCGCTGGTGATCAGCGGCGCCGGTTCCACCGACACCGGCGGAAGCGCGCTGGCCGGCTACCAGCGCCGGGTGTCGACCGATGGCGGGGCCAGCTGGTCGTCGCCGGTCTCGGGGGCCGCGGAGACCGTGACGGCCGAGGGCGAGACGCTGGTGCAGGTGCGCTCGCTGGACGGCGCCGGGAACACGTCGGCGTGGGCTCCGGCATCGACCACGGCCGGCTCCACCGCCCGTATCGACCGCAACGCGCCCACCGTGCCCACCGTCACGGGTGGATCGTCGTCCTGGCAGACCGCCGCCTCGGTGACCGTGGGCGCCGCGGGCTCTGCCGATTCGGGCAGCGGCCTGGCCGGGTACGAGTACCGGACGTCGACGAACGGCGGCTCGGTATGGAGCGCGGTCGCCACAGGCGCCTCGGTGGCCGTGGCCGCGGAAGGCTCCACGATCGTCCAGTTCCGCTCGGTCGACGTGTCGGGTGCCAAGAGCGCCTGGACGCCCTCCTCACCGCTCGCCGCCTCGACCGTCAAGCTCGACCGCAGCGCGCCGTCCCTGCCCACCGTCTCCGGCGGGGGCGCGACCTGGCAGAACGTCGCCTCGATCACGGTGGCCGCAGCGGGCTCCACCGACCTGCTGAGCGGCGTGGCCGGATTCAGCTACCGCACCTCCACCGACGGCGGCTCCACCTGGTCGGCCCCGGCAGCAGGCGCCAGCCTCACGGTCTCCGCAGGGGGCAGCACGATGGTGCAGTTCCGAACCGCGGACAACGTCGGCAACACCACCGCCTGGGTGTCGGCCACGGCCCGCATCGACCGGACGGCGCCCAGCGTGCCGACCGTCTCGGGTGGCTCGTCGGCGTGGCAGAGCGTGTCCACGGTCGCCGTGACCGCCGGCGGGTCGAGCGATTCCGGTAGCGGCCTGGCCGGTTACCAGTACCAGACCTCCACCGACGGCGGGGTGACGTGGTCGCCCGCCGCCGCCGGCGCGTCCGCCTCGATCAGCGCCGAGGGCACCACCCTGGTGCAGTTCCGCGCGGTCGACAACGCCGGATTCAGCTCGGCCTGGACAACCTCAGCCACCGTCAAGCTCGACACCATGGCCCCGACCGCGCCGGTGCTGACCGGCGGCGGCAGCGCCTGGTCGAACGCGGCATCCGTGACGGTGACCGCCGCGGGCTCGACCGACGGCGGCAGCGGCGTCGCCGGATACCGCTACCAGACCTCGAGCAATCTGGGCGTGACCTGGTCGGGCTCGACCACCGGGGCATCGGTCACGATCAGCGCCCAGGCGGACACCTGGGTGCGGTTCCAGTCCTGGGACGGCACCGGATCGAGCTCGCCGTGGACGACCACCCAGGTGCGGCTCGATCGCACGCTGCCGACCGCGCCCGTGGTCGCCGGTGGGTCGCTGTCCTGGCTGGCACTCGGCTCCACGATCCTGACCGCCGTCGGGTCGATCGACACCGGCGGGTCCGGCCTGGCCCGCTACGAGTACCGCACCGCGGTGAACGGCGGCGCCTGGTCGGCCACCGTCACCGCCGGGACGACAGCCACCATCACGGCCGAGGCGACCACCGTCGTCCAGTTCCGCGCGGTCGACGGCGCCGGCAATGTCTCCGCGTGGGCTCCGGCGGCGAACGGCGCGGCCAACAC
>JBIOVW010000485.1:0-4747 GCA_044867945.1 Nakamurella sp.
TGCGGGACCTGTCGATCGACGACCTGCCGGCCACCCTGAACCGGCTACCCGACGACGAACTCCGCCGCCGGGTGCGGCACGTGGTCACCGAGAACGACCGGGTGGTCCGGACCGTCGCGCTGCTGCAGCAGGACCGGGTCGGCAGCATCGGTGACCTGTTGACCGCGTCCCACACCTCGCTCAGGGACGACTATGACGTGTCCTGCGCCGAGCTCGACCTGGCCGTCGACACCGCGCTGGCCGCCGGTGCTCTCGGCGCCCGGATGACCGGTGGCGGCTTCGGCGGGTCCGCCGTGGCCCTGGTACCGACCGATCGGCTTGACGCCGTCGGCGACGCGGTCGCCGCCGCATTCGCCGGTCGTGACTACACCGCCCCGGTCGTCCGTGCGGTCACCCCGGCCCAGGGGGCCCGCCGCGAATCCTGACCACGATGTCCGCCGGTGCCCAGTACCTGATCCGGACCGTCGCCTCGGTAGCATCGGTTCGATGACGGAGCCGGACGAGTTGCGGATCGGAGACCGCGAACGTGAGCAGGCGGTTGCGCTGCTGAACGACGCGGTCGGCGGCGGCTATCTCGATCTGCAGGAGTTCGAGGAGCGTTCCCGCACCGTGTACGCAGCCCGCACCCGCGGCGATCTGCGGGCAGTGCTGGCCGATCTGCCCACCGCCGCTCACCTTTTCGCCTCGCCGGTACCCGGGCGGCCGGCGGTCGCGGGCGACGTCATCGATATCGACTGGACGACGGTGAAACGCAGGGGCGCCTGGTCGGTGCCGGCGTACCTGGTGATCTCCGGCTCGATGGGCACCGCCGACCTCGACCTGCGCGACGCGGTGATCCCCGCGGCCGGCTGTGTGATCGAGGTGACCGCGTCCTGGAGCACGGTCAAGCTGCGGCTCGGCCCCGCGATCACCGTGCGCACCACCGACTTCGAGGGCGGGTCGATGTCGTCGTTGAAGGACCGGGCGGGTCCCCCGCGGGTGCCCGGCGGTCCGACCGTCGACCTCCGCGGCCAGGCGAACTGGACATCGGTGATCCTTCGGCGTTCGTGACGGCGCCGATGGGCCTCAGCGACCGGCGAGCCTGGCCACCACCGGGTCGAGAGCGCCGAGCGGACCCAGCATGAACGAGGTGATGCCCAGTTCGGCGCGCAGCTGTTCGAACTTCTCGACGAGCCGATCGACTGATCCGATGAACAGGTGTGGTGAGTCCAGCACGTCCTGGTCGGTCAGCTGCACACCCGTCCTTTCCCGCAGTGCGGCGACGACGGTGGCGACCTCACCGGACAGGTCGTCGGTGAGCACCGGCGGCCAGGCCGAGGGGTAGACGTTGAACTCGAGCCCGGGGAACCGGCCGCCGGCCGCGTCGGCGACCCAGGCAATCTTCTCCCGGGTCGCCGCCAGGGTCAGCGACCGCGCGTCCAACCCGGTCTTCGTGATCCGCGGAGCCAGCCCGACGATGCCCGCCTCCCGAGCGGCCAGGGTCAGCGTGCGCCGGCCACCTCCGCCGATGAACAGCGGCGGGTGGGGGCGTTGGACGGCCGGCTCCCCGGTGTAGTCGGTGATCCGGTAGTGCTCACCGACGAACGAAAAGGGTTGCCCGGAAAGGCATCCTTTCAGCACGGTCACCGCCTCGGCCAGCCGCGCCTGGCGTACCGGCGTCGGGTCGAACGACAGCCCGATCGCGTCGTACTCGGGTTTGTTCCACCCGGCGCCGATCGCGATGTCGAGTCGACCGCCGGAAACCACATCGAGGGCTGCCAGATCCTGGGCCAGCACGGCCGGATGGCGCAGGTCGTTGTTGAAGACGAAGGCGCCCACCCGGAGGGTCCGGGTGGCGGCCGCGATGGCGGTCATCGCCACCAGCGGCGACAACTGACCGATCAGATGATCGGGAATCACCAGCGAGTCGTATCCCTGGTCCTCGGCGCGTCGTGCGCGGTCGGTGAGCTCGGCACCGGACACGATCTCGCGGGCGTCGGCGAGGAACCGAAAGGGTCGCATCGACCCATTCTGGCCCCGCGTGTCGAACCGCCCGCCGATTGACCGGTAGGTTTCGGGGAACAACGGAAGTCGAACCAGGGAGAGTCGACCGGGAAAGGAACGGACAAATGCCCAAGCGGGAGCCGGGACCGAGCGTCAAGGACAAGGAGCTGTACGAGGAACTCCGCGACGAGGGCAACTCGAAGGAGAAGTCGGCGCGGATCGCCAACGCCGCCGCGAACTCCTCCCGCAGCGAGGTCGGCCGTCGCGGCGGGTCGTCACCATCCTACGAGGACTGGACCGTCGACGACCTGCGCAAGCGGGCCGCCGACCTCGACATCGAGGGCCGGTCGTCGATGAAGAAAGACGAACTGATCGACGCCCTGCGCAATCATTGAACGGCAACGGACGGCGCAGGCAGCTCGCGAAAGTAGTAGAGCAGCGGCACGTCGTCACCGATCTCGGTGTTGCGGTAGCCGTGCCGTTCGTAGAACCGGGGCGCTCCCCCGCCGTCGCCGTCGACGTTGATCTCGACGACCTCGCCGCCGCGGCGCCGGACCTCGTTCTCGACCGCGACCAGCAACCGCGCACCCAGGCCCTGATTGCGCTGGGCTGCAGCGACGTACAGCTCGTCCAGGGTGGCCACCGGACCCTCGTACCAGAGGTTGGTCCGCAGCGTGACCAGCGCAACGCCGACCTCGGGTCGACCCGCCAGCACGGCGAAGGTCGACCGGTCGGCCAACAATCGCCGGAGCCGGTCGGTCAGCACTGCCACGTCGGGGGTCGGCGTGCCGTACTCGGTGTTGAAGTCGTGCAGCAGGACCGCGACGGTGTGCGCATCGCCGGGAACGGCCAACCGAATCACTGGGTTCTCGATCACGGTGTCCATGCTGCACATAGTCTGAGCGCATGACGAGCGAGGTCGTGGTACTCGGCAGAACCGTTGACGACCAGACCCGATGCGCCCACTATGCGGGTCCGACCGACGTGATCGCGATCAAGTTCAAGTGCTGTGGGTCCTACTACCCCTGCTTCGAATGCCATCGCGAAGGCGCCGACCACCCCGCCCGGCAGTGGCCCGGCGACGAGTGGGCCGAGGAAGCGATCCTGTGCGGCGTCTGCCGGACCGAGTTGCCCATCCGGACCTACCTGGACGTGCTCTCCTGCCCGGAATGCGGCGCCGACTTCAACGAGCGTTGCCGGCTGCATCGTCACCTGTACTTCGCGGTGACGACCGCAGGTAGTCCATGAATGCGTCGACATGCGCTGCCATGTCGACGGTCTCGTCGTAGAGCCATTGCACCTGGATGCCCTCGACCAGGGCGATGAACTGGCGGGCGACGACGGCCAGGTCCAGGCCGTCGCGCAGGTGTCCGCGGCCCGACTCCAGCTGCAGCTGCTCCAGGACGGAGGCGAAGAAGAACTCCTCCCGGCGCCGGATGAACTCGTGCGCCGGATGGTCGGGGGTGGTGGCCTCGGCCTGCAGGGTGGTGTCCAGCCGGATCAGGCCCCGATTGCCGGCATTGCGCCGCATGACCTCGACGGTGCCGTCCAGGAACCCGCGCTCCCGCAGCAGTTGCTCACGCCAGGGCCCCTCGCTCTCCTCCCGGCGGGCCAGCACGGCCTCCAGCAGACCGTCCTTGGAGCCGAAGTGGTACTTGAGCGAGACGTGGTTGGTGCCGATCTCCTCGGCGATCTGCCGGAGGGAGAGCCGGCGGAAACCCTCGGTGGCGAACACGGTGGTGGCGGCGTCGACGATCTCGGCCCGCCGCCGCTGACCGTTGGCGTAGGAGGCGCGCTCGCCGGCCTTGGTGGCCTGGGACATGACGCCTCCTCGGGTTGGACGGACCGACCGCTCTCACGCTACCAATCCGAGGTCACGCGTCGCTGTCGCTCCGGATGTATCTCGTCGCCGTCCCCGGCCGTCTGGTGTTCATAGAGCCAGGCGAATCGACGAACGGACGGGACCGTGGGAGAGCATCGGCGCGTCACCGCGGGCACCGTGCTGCGCGAGGCCGAGCGGCACGACGGACGCGCCGGCCACCGCAACCTCGGCCCGCTGTCCACCGATCACGGGTTCCTGCCGCCGCCGGGATCGAACACACGGCTGCCCGACTCCCACGCCGCGTGGGACGAGGTTGCGGCTGCACTCCCCGAACTGCACCGATCACTCACACTCCGCGGCGAACTTGACCGGCTGCCGATCCTGCCCGCCGACCCGGAGTCATTGCCCGACACGGCGTTGCAGCGCGCGGCGACGATCCTGGGTCTGCTCGCACATGCCTACCATCACCTCTCGCCGACCAGGCCCGCAGGCCCGCCGCCGCCCGTTGCCGTGCCCTGGGCGCAGGTGTGCCGTCGGCTCGACCGGTCCGGCCCGTACCTGTCCTACGTCGATCTCATCGTCAGCAACTGGCGGCTCGTCGACCCGACCGCCGCCGACCCTATGCGGGTCGCCAACCTCCGACTCCTCGTCCCGACCGTCGACAACGAGGAGGAGCACGTCTTCTACCTCACGCAGGCCGAGATCCTCGCCCGCACCGCACCTGTCGTCGCCGCCACAGTCCGCGCGGACGACGCGGTCGCGGCCGACGACCCCGATGCGCTTGGCGCGGCGCTGGCCACGATCCGCGATGCCCTGCGCGCCGCGAGCCGAATCTCCCTGTCGACGATCAGCCCCCGGCCGGCGAGCCGCAGCTACGTCGACCCGGTGGTGTGGGCGCGGACCGTGGCACCGTTGGCGGTGCCGATCGCGCCGGGCGCGCTC
>JBIOVW010000486.1:0-2261 GCA_044867945.1 Nakamurella sp.
TCCTGGAGCCCGAGGTGCGATGGCGACCACGGGAGTGGGTGGGTGACTGGTCGGTCATGACGGTCGGCAACCCCTTCGGCGTACCTTGCTCGCAATTCACCGTATTCGTCCGGGGACATGAGCGTCGAAACGAGCGCTCGGATACCCGAATGGGGTGGCGGATCGATCAGGACGGTCGCCGATTACCCTGGATCGGCCGACCCCGGCCGATCCCCGTCGAAGGAAAGATCCCCAACCAGACGTGCCCGCTGTCGAGAACTCCAAGAACGTGGTCGTCCTCGCGTCCGGTTCCGGCACGTTGCTGCAGGCGTTGCTGGACGCGCCGGACCCGAAGCCCTTCCGGGTGGCCGCGGTCGGCTCCGACCTGACGTCCTGCATCGCCCTCGACCGGGCCACCCGGGCGGGCGTGCCCACGTTTACCTGCCGGGTCACCGACCATCCCGACCGGGCTGCGTGGAACCTCGCGCTTGCCGATGCCGTGGCTGCCCACCGCCCGGACCTGGTGGTGCTGGCCGGGTTCATGAAGCTGCTCGGCCCCGGGTTCCTTGGCGCCTTCGACAACAAGGTCATCAACGCGCACCCGTCGCTGCTGCCGGCGTTCCCGGGGATGCATGCCCCCGCGGACGCGCTGGCGCACGGGGTGAAGCTGACCGGTTGCACCGTGTTCCTGGTCGACACCGGGGTGGACGCGGGCCCGATCGTGGCGCAGCGGGCAGTGCCGGTTGCCGACGACGACGACGTGCCGCGCCTGCATGAACGGATCAAGGTCGTCGAGCGGTCCCTGTTGGTGGATGTGGTGGCTGCGCTGACCGCGGCGCCCTACACCGTGAACGGACGGAAGGTGATTCTGGGATGACCACCACCCAGCAGGGGCGTCGGCCCATCCGGCGGGCACTGCTCTCGGTGTCGGACAAGACCGGCCTGCAGGACCTGGCCGCCGCGTTGCACCGGGCCGGCGTGACCATCGTGTCCACCGGTGGCTCGGCCCGCGCGATCGCCGACGCCGGCATCCCGGTCACCCCGGTGGAGCAGGTGACCGGCTTTCCGGAATGCCTGGACGGTCGGGTGAAGACCCTGCACCCGGCCATCCACGGCGGCCTGCTCGCCGACACCCGGCTGCCGGAGCACCTGCGGCAGGTGCAGGAGCTGGGCGTCGAGCTGTTCGACCTGCTGGTCGTCAACCTCTACCCGTTCCGGCAGACGGTCGAGGCCGGCGCGTCCTTCGACGAGTGCGTGGAGCAGATCGACATCGGCGGCCCGGCCATGGTCCGCGCCTCGGCGAAGAACCATCCGTCGGTGGCCGTGGTGGTGGACCCGGCCCGATACCCGGATGTGCAGCGGGCCCTGGCCGAGGGCGGGTTCACCACGGCCGAACGGGTCGAGCTGGCTGCGGCGGCGTTCGCGCACACGGCGGCCTATGACATCACCGTCGCGTCCTACCTGAGCGGCTCGGTCACCGGCGAGGACGGCTGGCCGGACTTCGCCGGGGAAACGTGGGAGAAGGTGGCGGCGCTGCGGTACGGGGAGAACCCGCACCAGCAGGCGGCGCTGTACCGGCAATGGCGGCCCGGCCTGGCGTCGGCGACCCAGCTGCACGGCAAGGAGATGAGCTACAACAACTACGTCGACGTGGACGCGGCGTGGCGGGCGGTCGGCGACTTCGCCGACCCCGCGGTGGCCGTCGTCAAGCACGCCAATCCGTGCGGCATCGCGGCGGTGACCGGGGGAGCGGACGAGGCCATCGCCCGGGCGCACCGGCTGGCGCACGAATGCGACCCGGTGTCCGCGTTCGGCGGGGTGATCGCGGCCAACCGCCCGGTCACCATGGCTATGGCCGAGCAGATCGCCGACGTGTTCACCGAGGTGGTGCTGGCCCCGGCGTTCGCCGACGACGCGGTGGCCGTGCTGACCCGCAAGAAGAACATCCGGCTGCTGGTGATGCCGCCGGACTCCGCTCCGGACCCGGCGGAGTTCCGGGCGATCTCCGGCGGGCTGCTGGTGCAGATGCGGGACCGACTGGACGCGCCCGGCGACGATCCGGTGAACTGGACCCTGGCCGCCGGTGCGGCGGTGGACGAGGCGACCCTGGCCGACCTGGTGTTCGCCTGGCGGGCCTGCCGGTCGGTGAAGTCGAACGCGATCCTGCTGGCGACGGACGGCGCCTCCGTCGGCGTCGGCATGGGCCAGGTCAACCGGGTGGACTCCTGCCGGCTCGCGGTCTCGCGGGCGGGCGAGCGTGCGGCAGGCTCGGTCGCGGCCTC
>JBIOVW010000487.1:0-7449 GCA_044867945.1 Nakamurella sp.
CTCCGCGGCCTGCGGGATCAACCCGCAGGTCATGCTGATCACCCTGCAGAAGGAATCCCAGCTCCTGGACCGCACCGACCCGACCGAGACCACCTATAACGCGGCCTGGGGCTGGCACTGCCCGGACACCGGCCCCGGCGGCAGCGCGAACTGCGACCCCGCCTACGCCGGCTTCTTCAACCAGGGCTACGGCATGGCCAAGCAGTGGGCTCGCTACCGGGTGACCCCGGAGAAGTACAACTACCGGGCCGGCCAGACGGTGAACATCCTCTGGAACGTCGTCGAGTCCGGGTGCGGGGGCGCCCCGGTGACGATCAAGAACCAGGCCACTGCGTCCCTGTACAACTACACGCCGTACCAGCCGAACGCCGCGTCGCTGGCCGCCTACCCGGGGGTGGGCGACGCCTGCTCGGCATACGGGAACCGCAACTTCTTCTTCCTGTTCCGCAAGTACTTCGGGTCCACCGGCGGCGGTTCGTCCACGACCTCCGTCAGCCCGGCGGTGCTGGCGACCGGCACCACGGTCAAGGTGCCGAGCAACCAGTATGTCTCGGGCGCGTTGGCCGGCCAGACGATCACCGCGCCGACCCCGCAGGTCGCCGCCGGCCTGGCCGCCGGGTTCAGCGCGCTGGGCCTGCCCTACGTGTGGGGCGGTGGCGGGTCCGGCGCGGGTCCGAACAACGGATGCGTGCGCGGTGGCGGCGACCACAACAGTTGCGGCACCGAGATCGGGTTCGACTGCTCGGGCCTGACGGCTTACGTGCTGGGCATGGCCGGCTACCAGACCCCCGGCAACTCCGGCTCGCAGCGCTCCGCCGGAGTGTCGGTCAGTTGGTCCGAGGCACTGCCGGGCGACATCGTCGGCTTCCCCGGTCACGTCGCGGTCTACCTGGGGACGTTCGGCGGCCGGCCCTACATTCTGGAGGCATCCTGGGTCGGCACTCCGATCCACGTCGTGCCGTTGACCCGGACCGACGTGGACGACCGGGTGCACCGGTACTGGACCGGGGTCCCGGTCCGTTCGCCCGGTGTCGCCGACTTCTCCTCGATCGTGCGGACGTATAGCTACTCGACCCCGTCGTACACCTCTTCGTTCGGCAGCGTGGTCTCCGGATCGTCCGGGTCGGGCGCGTACACGCCGAACATCCCGAGGATCCGGCCGGTGCCGTACCCGGCGCCCGCGCCGGTCGTCTCCCTGCCGGTCGAGCCGACACCGGACCCGACCACCCAGCCGGTCGAGCCGACACCGACGTTGTCCGTGGAGCCGACGTCATCCGCGGCGCCGACCTCGTCGGCGGAGCCCGAGCCGGCGCCCACATCCACGTCCACCGCGGCGCCCACGACCACGTCGTCCGCGGCCCCGACGACCACGTCGTCCGCCGAGCGCTCGTCCACCACCGCGTCAACGACCCGCGTCACGCCGACGCCGACGCCGAGCGGCACAGCGTCCGGGACCACGGACCCGGAGTCCACGCCGACGAAGGCGGCGTCGCCCGGCAAGGCCACGCCGAAGCCGACGTCGTCCGGCAAGGCCACCCCGAAGCCGACGTCGTCCGGCGCGACTCCGAAGCCGACGTCATCCGGCACAGCGCCGGCCGCCACCGGGTCGACCACGGTGCCGACCACGCCCGCACCGGGCGGGTCGAGCGGCACCGCAACAACCACCGCCACCGCAACGACCACCGCAACCGCGACGACCACCGCAACCGCGACGACTTCCGCCAGCGCAACGAGCACCGCCACCCCAACGACCATCGCCACCGCAACGAGCACCGCCACCGCGGCGCCGACCAGCGCCGCCGCACCGAGTCCGACGGCGACCGCCACCGGCACCCCTGAGGCGCTCGCGACGGCGCCCTCCGAGACCGCTGCCCCGGCCGCGGAACCGACACCCGAGCCCGCGCCGACCACCGAGGCCGCCGTCAGCGAACCGAGCGCGCCCGAAACGACTGCGCCCGAACCGACCGCGCCCGAAACGACTGAAGCGACGTCGACCGAATCGACCGTCAGCGAGGCCGCCGACGCGGAGTCGGCGACGGCGGCAGCAGCCGCGTCGTCCGAACAGACCCTTTACCTGTACTACGACGCGGACGGCAGCCCGTACTACAGCACCGACGAGACGTCACCGACCGGCGAGCCGGGCGAACCGATCACGCCGATCTCCTGCGACGACATGTCCGCCGTCCTGACCGCGAAGAACGGCTATGCCACCGCCGTCGACGGCACGCCGCTGCCGGACTGCGACGACCCCGAAGGGTCCGAACAGGCCTGATCGGCGGGGGCCGGACGCCGACCTGGGCCGGCCCGTGGCGGCGCTGATCATTGCGTCACCGAACCGGACGAATCGGGCGCGAAACTGACGGTTGGATCAGCGCGGCCGCGGCCAGGCCCGGTTGGCTGATCGAACCCGCGCCGACCGGCCAAGCCGGCCGAACCTTCTCCCGCCCGCCGTTGCCGAATCGTGACGTTCCGCCGTGCATCGCCCGGCGCCACCACCTCCGTCCTCACGGCATGCACCGCGCATGCCGCGGCGGTCGAACTGACGGAGGATGGTCATGACGAAACGACGCCCAGGGCGGACAGCGCTGCGATACGGCATGCCGGCTCTGATCGGCGCGCTCGCACTGGGCGTGGTGGTGGCCTGTACGGGCTCGGCCGCCACCGGCGCCGGCGAGGCGCAATCGGTCGCCGCCGCGGCGCCCACCCAGGCCGCCTCGGAGCGCGCGGGCACCCTCCCCGAAGCCGAGGCGCAGGCAGAGGATGGAGCCGGATCGGCCGCCGACTCGGCCGCCTCCGCCGGCGGCGCCGGCCAATTGGCCACCCTCCCGGTCGACGGGACCAAGGTGATCAAGACCGCCGACCTGTCCGTCCGGCTCGAGGTTCAACCCGTCCCGGCCACCGACGACGCCGCCGCGGATCGCGAGGCCAACGCCAGGGTCCGGTCCGACGCGGTCGCCGCCACCGCCGGCTCGATCCGCGGGATCGCAGCCACTGCGGGTGGTTTCGTCGCGGCCGCAGACGGCGGCGGGTCCCAGATGTCGATCACGCTGCGCGTGCCGGCCGATCAGTACGACGGAGTGCTGGACAAGATTGCGGGGCTGGGCGAGGTGACCGGTCGCACCGAGAGCTCGCAGGACGTCACCGCGCAGATGGTCGACGTGGACAGCCGGGTCGCGAGCATGACCGCAAGCGTTGCCCGCGTCCGGGCCCTGCTCGACCAGGCCACCAGCATCGCCGATGTCATCTCGATCGAATCCGAACTGGCGACGCGGGAGGCCGAACTCGAGTCCCTGCAGCAGCAGCAGGCCTACCTGCAGGGTCAGGTAGCGATGTCCACCGTGACGGTGACGTTGTCGGCGGTGACCCTGCCGGCCGCCGGCACCGTCGAGCCGGAACCGGACAACGGTTTCGTGGCCGGTCTCAAGGCCGGCTGGGCCGGCCTGCTGGGCTTGGGGACCTGGTTGGGCGGGGCGTTGGGGGCGTTCCTGCCGTTCCTGCCGTTGGTCGCGATCGCGGCGCTGGTCAGCTGGTGGGTGGTCCGTCGACTGCGCCGCCGGCGCCGGACCGCGCCGGTCCAGCCGACGGTTCAGGACGCCGAGCGGGAGCCGGCCGGCGTGAGTTGACGACGGGTCCCGGGAACGCAGGCAACCTCGCCGGGTGGGTTTCCGGGCGCTGCGGAACAATACCGGACATGACATACACCCTGATCCTGTTGCGCCACGGCGAGAGCACCTGGAACGCGCTGAACCAGTTCACCGGTTGGGTCGACGTACCACTGTCCGAGAAGGGCACCACGGAGGCGATCCGCGGCGGCTCGCTGCTGACCGAGGCCGGGGTGCTGCCCGACATCGTGCACACCTCGGTGCTCCGTCGGGCGATCACCACGGCGAACCTGGCGTTGGATGCCGCCGACCGGCACTGGATCCCGGTGAAGCGCACCTGGCGGTTGAACGAACGTCACTACGGCGACCTGCAGGGCAAGAACAAGAAGCAGACCCTGGAGACGTACGGCGAGGAGCAGTTCATGCTCTGGCGTCGGTCCTACGACGTGCCACCCCCGCCCATCGGCGACTCCAACGAGTTCTCCCAGGCCGGCGATGTCCGGTACGCCGACCTCGGGGACACCGCGCCCAAGACCGAGTGCCTGGCCGACGTGGTCGCCCGCATGGAGTCGTACCTGACCGGCCCGATCTTCGACGACCTTCGCGACGGTCTGACCGTTCTCGTCGCGGCCCACGGCAACTCGCTGCGGGCGGTGGTCAAGATGCTCGACGAGATCAGCGACGAGGGCATCGCCAAGGTGAACCTGCCGACGGGCATCCCGCTGAAGTACGAGCTGGACGAGAACTTCAAGCCGGTCACGGCCGGCGGCGAGTACCTGGATCCCGAGGCGGCGGCCGCGGCCATCACCGCGGTGGCCAACCAGGGCCGCTGAATCGCACGTGGACACCCGGTGAACGACGGGTGAATCCCTGGTCCGGTGGCCGGGCAATCCGGAGTGAACGGCCACCGGGGCGTCCGAACGGGTCGCGGATCGACCTACCATCACGGTTGTGTCTGGCGCGGTGTACGTGGCGATCGCGGTGGGGGGCTTCGCCCTCGGCTGGCTGACCGCGCTGCTGGTGTTGCGTCGACGGCCACGTCCTCCGGACCAGGGCACGGCGGCGCCGGATCCGATCGAGCGGGCGGTGTTGCATTCGTCCGCCACCGGTTACCTCGTGCTGAACCGGCTCGGCTTTCCGCTGCTGAGCAATCGGCGGGCTCGCGAACTCGGCGTCGTTTCCGGCGGCATCGTCGAGGCCGAGATCCTGCGGGCGGCCGAGCGGGTGGTGGTTTCCGGCGAGCCCGTGGATGTCGAACTGCGGCCGGACCACCCGCCCTCGCTGACGGCGTCCGCCACCCTGCCAACGGCCGTGCGGGCCGTCGTGCAGGCGATCGGCCACGACCGGATCCTGGTCTCCGCGACCGACGAGTCGGCCGCACAGCGGGTGGAGGCGGTGCGGCGCGACTTCGTCGCCAACGTCTCCCACGAGCTCAAGACTCCGGTGGCGGCCATCGGCCTGCTGGCCGAGGCGACCGTCGACTCGGCCGACGATGCCGAGTCGGTCCGGCACTTCGCCGGCCGGTTGCGGTCGGAATCCCACCGGCTCGGGGCGCTGGTGTCCGAACTGATCACCCTGTCCCGGTTGCAGGGTGCGGACCCCGTGCCGGATCCGGCCGTGGTGGAGGTCGATGCGATCGTCGACGAGTCGATCCGCCGGCTCACCGCCGGCGCGGAGGACGGGGGTATCACGGTGGTCGCCGACCGCCCGTCGGGCCTGCTGGTCAAGGGCGACCGGGCGTTGCTGGTCATGGCGTTGACGAACCTGATCACCAACGCGATCGACTATTCCGCGTCCGGCACGCAGGTCTCCGTGAGCCGGACTCTGACCGACGGCCTCGTCCGGATATCGGTGACCGATCGGGGTGTGGGCATCGCGCCCGAGTTCACCGAACGGGTTTTCGAACGGTTCTTCCGCGTCGATCCGGCCCGCTCCCGGTCCACCGGGGGCACCGGTCTGGGACTGGCCATCGTCAAACAGGTCGCGGCCAACCACGGCGGCACCACGTCGGTCTGGAGCCGGCCGGGCACCGGATCCACCTTCACGTTGAGCCTGCCTGTCTACGGCGGGGCCGACGGAGCGGGAGAGGACACTCCCACCCCATCGTCGACAGCGCCGGACACCGATGCGCTGTCCGCACATCGAGGAGCTGCGTGACCAGGGTCTTGATCGTCGAGGACGAGGAGTCGATGGCCGAGCCACTGGCCTTCCTGCTGCGCAAGGAAGGATTCGGCACGGAGATCGCGACCAACGGGCCGGATGCGTTGGAGGCGTTCGACCGGGCAGGGGCCGACATCGTCCTGCTCGACCTGATGCTGCCGGGTATGAGCGGCAACGAGGTGTGCCGTCAGCTCCGATCCCGGGGCTCGGTGCCGGTGATCATGCTCACCGCGAAGGACGCGGAGATCGACAAGGTCGTCGGCCTCGAACTGGGCGCTGACGACTACCTGACCAAGCCGTATTCCACCCGGGAGCTGATCGCCCGCATCCGCGCGGTGCTGCGCCGGGGCGCCGATGTCGAGGACGCGTATTCACCCGTTCTGCAGGCCGGGCCGGTGCGGATGGATGTCGATCGGCATGTGGTGAGCGTGCGCGGTGTGCCGACCTCGCTGCCGCTCAAGGAGTTCGATCTGCTGGAGTACCTGATCCGCAACGCCGGACGGGTGCTGACCCGGGGGCAACTGATCGACCGGGTGTGGGGGGCGGACTACGTCGGCGACACCACGACCCTGGACGTGCACGTGAAACGGCTGCGGGCCAAGATTGAGCCCGATCCCGCGGCGCCTCGGTACCTGGTGACGGTGCGCGGGCTTGGTTACAAGCTCGAGGCCTGACCGGCGGTCGGGTCCGGCCCGGTAGCGTGGACCACCGGGCCGGACCGGAGGGAAGAGTAGTGGCGTCTGCAGGCGGGCACCGGTGATCCGCATTCCGCCGATCAAAGTGGGCATGTCGACGGCCGCGGTCTATCCCGAATCGACCGCGCGCGCCTTCGCCCGGGCCGCCGACCTGGGATACGACGGCGTCGAGGTCATGGTGCAGACCGAACCCGCGAGCCAGGATCCGATCGTTCTCGCCGGGCTGGCCGACGAATACTCGATGCCGGTGCTCTCCGTTCATTCCCCGTGTCTGCTTGTCACCGCGCGGGTCTGGTCGACCGATCCGCTGGTGAAATTGGCGCGGTCGATCGACATGGCGGAGCGGCTCGACGCGGACACCGTCGTCGTGCATCCCCCATTTCTCTGGCAGCGGGCCGCCGCCGCCAACTTCACCGAGGCCGTCGCCGAATTGCAGGCGCGGACCGCCGTGCGGATCGCCGTCGAGAACATGTTCCCGGTGAAGGTGCGCGGCGCCATGGTGAACAGCTATCGACCGCATTGGAATCCGGTGTCGGCCGGCCACCGGTGGTTCACACTGGACCTCTCGCACACCGCCACGTCCAGGACGGACGCGCTGGAGCTGGCGGACCTCATGGGCGACCGGCTCGCCCACCTGCACCTCGCCGACGGTTCGGGATCCGGCAAGGACGAGCACCTGGTGCCCGGCCGGGGTGGCCAGCCCTGCGCGGAAATTCTGGAGCGATTGGCGCGCAACGGGTTCGACGGATCCGTCGTGGTGGAGATCTCCACCCGCGGTAAGGACGACGACACCAGGGATGCCGACCTGGCCGAGGCGCTGACATTTGCCCGCCTGAATATGGCCACCAGCTCCGAGCAGTCCGCCGAATCCGTCGGCGATGGGCAATAGCGGCGCCCGGCGGCAGGAAGCCGGAAAAGTCGGTCGCAATGTTGTGGATAACGCATCCGCACCCCGGCGGACGCGCTACGCTGGCAGCACGCCGGTCATCCGG
>JBIOVW010000488.1:0-2177 GCA_044867945.1 Nakamurella sp.
GCAGTCCACGCTGGCGCAGGTCCGCGAGCACACCGAGTCCACGATGCGCCAGTACGCCCTGGCCGAGGAGGCCACCCGGTTGGGCTGGGCCGCCGACGCGGTCGAGGTGATCGACGCCGACCTGGGGGTCTCGGGGCGCTCGGTCGAGGGCCGGGACGGGTTCAAGGCTTTGGTCGCCCGGGTGTGTCTGGGCGAGATCGGCGCGGTGTTCGGGTTGGAGATCTCCCGGCTGGCCCGGTCCTTGGCGGACCTGTCCCGGATGCTGGAGCTGGCCCGCCTCACCGACACCCTGGTCATCGACGCCGACGGGATCTACGACCTGGCCGACTTCAACGACCGTCTGCTGCTCGGGTTGAAGGGGACGATGAGCGAGGCCGAGCTGCACCTGCTGGCCGGTCGGCTGCAGGGCGCGAAACGCGCTGCCGCCGAGCGGGGCGAGCTGCGCACCCCGCTGCCGGTCGGCTACGTCTACGACGACGACAACGAGGTCGTGATCGACCCGGACGAGGAGGTCGCCGCCGCGGTCGCCGACGTGTTCACCGCGTTCACCGCGACCGGGTCGGCCTACGGGGTGGTCGCGGCATTCACCTCTCGCCGGTTCCCCCGCCGCGCCTATGGCGGAGCGTGGGCCGGGCAGGTCCGGTTCGACCGGCTGACCCACTCCCGGGTGTGTTCGATCCTGTCCAACCCGGTCTACGCCGGCGCCTACGTCTTCGGCCGGTTCCGCTCGCGGCGCACCGTGCGTCCGGACGGGTCGGTGCGCACGGTCACCCTTGAGCTGCCCCGGACCGAGTGGGCGGTGTGCATCCACGACCACCACGAGGGCTATATCGGCTGGGACGCGTTCCTGGCCAACGAGTCTCGGCTCGCGGCCAACCGCACCAACGCCGGGGCCCGCCCACCTCGCGAAGGGGCCGCGTTGTGTCAGGGCATCGTGTTCTGCGGGTGTTGCGGACGGTCGATGTCCACCCGCTACGCCGGAGCGCACCCGTATTACGAGTGCGCCCACTCCCGCGCCGACCACGTCGCGACCCCCGGCTGCCGCTCGGTGCGCGCCGCCACCGTGGATGACGCGGTGGCCACCGCGCTGCTGGCCGCGCTGGCCCCCGACCAACTCGCCCTGGCCCTGGCCGCCGCGGACGAGGTCACCGCCCGCCGCCAGCGGTCGATCCGGGCCGCGGAGTTGGCCGTCGAACGTGCCCGCTATCAAGCCGAACGCGCAGAGCGGGCGTTCCTGGCCTGCGAACCGGAGAACCGGCTGGTCGCCCGCAGCCTGGAGGCCCGCTGGGAGGCCCGCCTGGTCGACCTCGCACAGACCCAGACCACGCTGACCGCCGGGCGCCAGGCCCAGACCCCGCTGCCCCCGCCGGCGGAGCTGGCCGCCGCAGTCGCCGACATGCAGACGCTGTGGAACGCGCCGTCCACCTCGGACAAGGACCGCAAGCGGCTGCTGCGCACCCTGCTCGGCGACGTCACCCTGCGTCCCGGCGACACGCCGCGCCAGCTGCGGGTCGGGCTGCGGTGGAAGTCCGGGGCCGCCCAAGACCTGCAGGTCGAACGGCTCAGCGCCGTCACCGAATGGCGCCGCGCGGCACCCGAGACCGTCGCGTTGGCCCGCGAACTCGGGCCTGCGATGAGCAACCCCGAACTCGCTGCCGCCCTCAACGCCGCAGGTCACCGCACCGGCGCGGGCCACGCCTTCGACACCAAGGCCGCCTGCAACCTGCGCCACGCCCACCGGATCGCCTCCCCGGCCACCCTCACCGACGGTGAACTGACCCCTCGCGCCGTCGCCGCCCGCCTGAAGATCAGCACCTCCACAGTCCACGACTGGCTGACCACCGGGCAGCTACCCGCCCGCCGAGCCCGCGGCGGCCACTGGGCCATCACCTTCACCCCCGACGTCGAGGCCGCCTGCCACGAACGCCTGGCCGCCAGCGGCCACATCCACCGCGACGCCGACGACCACGACCGTCAACCTGGTGAGCTCTCCATCGCCGAGACCGCCGCCCGGCTCGGGGTCAAGCCCGACGTCGTCTACTACTGGGCCCAACGCGGCTACCTACCCACCCGACGCGGCAAGAGCGGCCGCCGCTGGATCCACTACAGCGACCAGATCGAGGCCGACTGCCACCAATGCCAGGGAGATGAGTGGTTCCGCCTCTGTCCGGGGCTGC
>JBIOVW010000489.1:0-4912 GCA_044867945.1 Nakamurella sp.
TTGAACGCGACGAAGTCAGTTCGCGCGGCGGCTTCACCGGGCACCGCGATCGCAGTGCCGCGGCCAACTCAGCTGGCGGTGGCTACCAGTGGGTAGCGTGCTCCTGCGCCCAAGGTTCAGCGTCCAGCGCGGCGACCAGCTCCGGGTCGGCGACGGTGGCCGTCGCCGCGAACACCGGCCTGCACAGGACGCCGGCCCGCCCGGCGCCGGTGGTGGCGAGCACCGCGTGCTCCAGCCGCCCGAGGACGTCCCCGGGCGGAGTTCCACATGAACCCGCTCGGCACCGTGCACGGCGGGGTGATCGCTGTCCTACGATCTCGACCTGGCTGAGCTTGCTGATCGTCCCCGCCTGACCGGCCACACCTGGCAGACTTCTCGCCTGTGCTGCTGACCATCACCACCATCCATCGTCCGGCCACCGACCTTGGCTACCTGCTGTACAAGCACCCGGACCGGGTCCAATCGTTCCCCGAGTCGATGGGCGTCGCGCACGTCTTCTACCCGCACGCGTCGGACGAGTCGTGCACGGCGGCGGTGCTGCTGGAGGTCGACCCGGTCGGCCTGGTCCGCCGCGGAAAGGGCCGGGCACCGGAAGGTTTCGCGCTCGCCTCCTATGTGAACGACCGACCGTACGCGGCCGGCAGCATGCTCGCGCTGGCCCTCAAGGACGTGTTCGGCACCGCCATGACCGGGCGCTGCCAGGCCCGCCCCGAGCTGGCGGCCACCCCGATCCCGCTGGAGATCCACCTGCCCGCGATGCCCTGCCGCGGCGGGGCGGACCTGCTGCGCCGGTTGGTCGAGCCGTTGGGCTGGCGGGCGAGCGCGTCATCCGTGCCGCTGGACCCCACCGTGCCGGAGTGGGACGACTCGCCCTACCTGGACGTGTCCCTGTCCGGCGAGCTGCGGTTGGCCGATGCGCTGCGCCAGCTGTACGTGCTGTTGCCGGTGCTGGACGACGCCAAGCACTACTGGGTGTCGGAGGACGAGGTGGACAAGCTGATCCGGGCCGGTGCGGGTTGGCTGGCCGGGCATCCGGAACGGGACCTGATCACCCACCGGTACCTCGCCCACCAGCGGTCGCTGAGCCGCAGCGCGCTGGCCAGGCTGGCCGAGGTCGACGACGCCACCCCGGAGGAATTCGACGACGCCGACGAACCGATGCCGGAGCGGCCGGTCCCCCTGGCCCAGCAGCGGTGTGGTGCGGTGCTCGCCGCCGTCCGGTCCAGCGGCGCCACCAGCGTCGGCGACTTCGGTTGCGGTGAGGGCATTCTGGTGAAGGAATTGCTGGCCGATCGGTCGCTGCGTCGGATCGTCGCGGTGGACGTGTCGGCCCGCGCGTTGCAGATCACCGCCGAGCGGCTGCAGCTGGATCGGATGGCTGAGATGGAGCGAGCCCGGCTGGAGATCTTCCAGTCGGCGCTGACCTACCGGGATGAGCGGCTGGCCGGGCTGGATGCCGCGGTGCTGATGGAGGTGATCGAGCACGTCGACCCGCCGCGGCTGGCCGCGCTGGAACGCTGCGTATTCGAATTCGCAGCGCCGGGCACGGTGATCGTCACGACGCCCAACGCCGAGCACAACGTGCGGTACGACTCGCTGCCGGCCGGCACGATGCGGCACCGGGACCACCGGTTCGAGTGGACCCGGGCGCAGTTCCGCGCCTGGGCCGACCACGTCCGTGCCGAATTCGGCTACCCGGCCCGGTTCTTGGGGGTGGGAGTGGACGATCCCGAGGTGGGTCCGCCGACCCAACTGGCCGTCTTCACCAGGAGCGCGTCATGACCAGGGAACTCTCCATTCCGGAACTGAGTCTGATCGTGCTGATCGGAGTCACCGGTTCGGGCAAGTCGACCTTCGGTCGTACGCACTTCCGGCCGACCGAGGTGATCTCCTCGGACTTCTGCCGCGGACTGGTCGCCGACGACGAGAACGACCAGAGCGCAACGCCGCTGGCGTTCCAGCTGCTGGAATACATTGTCGGATTGCGGCTGGCCGCCGGCCGGTTGACCGTCGTCGACGCGACCAATGTGCAGCCCGAGGCACGCAAAAGGCTGGTCGCGCTGGCCCGGGAGCACGATGTGCTGCCGGTGGCCGTCGTGTTGGATGTGTCGGAGCGGGTGTGCCTGGACCGCAACGCCTCCCGCACCGAACGCGACTTCGGCCCTGGCGTCATCCGGCGACAGCGGGACCAGCTGCGCCGCGGGCTGCGCGGCCTGCCGCGGGAGGGCTTCCGCAGCGTGCACACGCTGCGCGGGGTCGAGGAGATCGCGGACGTGCAGATCACCCGCACCCGCCTGTACACCGACCGGCGCGACGAGCACGGGCCGTTCGACGTGATCGGCGATGTCCATGGCTGCCGCGCCGAACTGGAGTCGCTGCTGCTCGAACTCGGTTACGAGCTGGTGCGCGACGGACAGGGCCGGGTCGTCGACGCCCGATGTGCGGGTCGGCGGGCGGTGTTCCTCGGCGACCTGGTCGACCGCGGCCCGGACACCCCTGGGGTGCTGCGGCTGGTGATGGGCATGGTGGCGTCGGGCAACGCGCTGTGCGTGCCCGGCAACCACGAGCACAAACTGGTCCGCGCGCTGGGCGGGCGCGATGTGCAGGTCACCCACGGGCTGGCCGAGTCGCTGGCCCAGTTGGCCGCCGAGCCGGCCGACTTCCGGTTTGCCGTCGCCACCTTCCTGGACGGATTGATCAGTCACTACGTGCTGGACGGCGGCAAACTGGTGGTCAGCCACGCCGGGTTGATCGAGAAGTACCAGGGCCGGGCGTCCGGCCGGGTCCGGTCGTTCTGCCTGTACGGCCAGACCACCGGGGAGACCGACGAGTACGGTCTGCCGGTGCGTTACCCGTGGGCGCAGGAGTACCGCGGGCGCGCGATGGTCCTCTACGGGCACACGCCGGTTCCCGCACCGGAGTGGATCAACAACACCATGTGCCTGGACACCGGCTGTGTATTCGGGGGTCGGCTCACCGCGCTGCGCTACCCGGAACGAGAGCTGGTGTCGGTGCCGGCCGCGCGGGTCTACTACGAACCGGCGCGACCGTTCGCGGCCAATCCGGAGGCCGCCACCGCCGCTGTGGTCCGCGACCCCGAGGTGCTGGACATCACCGACGTCACCGGCCGTCGAGTGGTCGAGACAGCCTATCTGTCGCGGATCTCGGTCCACGAGGAGAACGCGGCGGCCGCCCTGGAGGTGATGAGCCGGTTCGCCGTCGACCCGCGGTGGCTGCTGTATCTGCCGCCGACGATGAGCCCGGTGGCCACGTCCACCCGCTCGGATCTGCTCGAGCACCCGGAGCAGGCGTTCGACGCGTTCCGCGCCGAGGGCATCGACCGGGTGGTGGGCCAGGAGAAGCACATGGGCTCTCGCGCGGTTGCGCTGGTCTGCCGGTCCGACTCGGTGGCCGCCGACCGGTTCGGGTCGACCGACGGTGAACTCGGCCAGGTGTGGACCCGGACCGGGCGGGCCTTCTTCCCCGCCGACCTGACCGGCCGGTTCCTGGACCGGTTGCGGGCTGCGGCCGAGAAGGCCGGGCTGTTCGACGATCTGGCGACGTCCTGGCTGCTGCTGGACGCCGAGCTGCTGCCCTGGAATGCCAAGGCAGGTCAGCTGCTGCGCGACCAGTACGCCCCGGTAGGGGCGGCCGCGCGGGCCGCGCTACCCGCCGCCATCGGCGTCCTGGAGGCGGCGGGCGCCGCCGGCCGGGATGTGGAGGATCTGCTCGCGCGCACCCGCCGGCGGGCGGCGAACGCGGACGCGTTCACCGACGCCTACCGGCGGTACTGCTGGCCGACGGACGGCCTGTCCGGGGTGCGCTTCGCCCCGTTCCAGCTGCTGGCCTCCGACGGCGCCGCACACCAGACCCGTTCACACACCTGGCATCTGAACCTCACCGACCGGCTGGTCGCGGCCGACGAGGAGCTTGTCGTGCCGACCCGACGGCTGCTGGTGGACACCACCGACGAGACCTCCGTCGCCGCGGCCACCGCCTGGTGGACCGAGCTGACCGAGGCGGGCGGCGAGGGGATGGTGGTCAAGCCGGAGGCGAACCTGGTGCGCGGCCGGCGTGGGCCGGTGCAGCCGGGGTTGAAGGTGCGCGGACGCGAGTACCTGCGCATCATCTACGGCCCGGACTACACCGAGCCGGCCAACCTGGACCGGCTGCGTGACCGGAGCCTGGGGCACAAGCGGTCGCTGGCATTGCGCGAGTACGCCCTCGGCCTGGAAGCCTTGGACCGGGTCGCCCGGGGTGAGCCGCTGTGGCGGGTACATCAATGCGTGTTCGCCGTGCTCGCACTGGAATCCGAGCCCGTGGACCCGCGCCTGTAGCCCAACTGGAGGCGCGCCGGTTCGCTGATCAGTCGAAATTAAAGGTGACCGTTACGTCCTATATCCGCTGTCCAGCACAGGCCCGGGGACCCGCCGGGGACCCGCGCTGATCCAACAACCACTTTCGCGCCGGATTCGTCCGGTTCGGTGGTTCTTTGATCAGCGCGGTGCGGCCCGGGTGCTGGTCGCGAGCGCGACCCCGGTTTCCACCCGATGGGGCGGTCCTCCCCCCGGGCCGTCCCGCTCAAATCCGCGAATCAGCGCCCGGTTTGCCCGGTTCGGCGCGGATTTGATCAGCGAACCGGGGCGGCCGGCGTCAGCGAACTGAGCCGCCGGCCAGCAGGTCGCTGCCGTGGCGCAGCACCGGCCGCCCCGTGCGGGCGATCCGCTCCAGCAGCGCCGCACCCTCGCGACCGGCGTCGTGCGGGGCCATCTCGTCCCGGATCCGCTCGGCCGCAACGCGGTAGGACGGCTCGGCCAGTACCCGGGCGACCCCGTCGGCCACCGCCCGGGCCGACGGCCGGGTGGTGCCCAGCGTGACACCCACGCCGCTCCACCGTATCCGCGCCGCGATC
>JBIOVW010000490.1:0-5726 GCA_044867945.1 Nakamurella sp.
GAGGACGACGCCCGCGATGAACTGGCGGATCGTGCGGCCCCGGCTGATCCGGGCGATGAACATGCCGACGAAGGGGGTCCAGGAGATCCACCAGGCCCAGTAGAAGATCGTCCATCCGGACAGCCACGTCTGCATGGCATCGCCACCGGTGGCGGCCGTGCGGGAGGCCATCTCGGCGAGGTCGCGGTAGTAGTCGCCGATCATGGTGGGGATCAGGTTCAGGATCACGATGGTGGGGCCGCCGATGAACACCACCGTCGCCAGCACGCCGGCCAGCACCATGTTGATGTTGGACAGCCACTGGATGCCCTTGGCCACCCCGGTGACCGCGGAGGCGATGAAGGCGCACGTCAGGATCGCGATGATGGCGACCAGCAGGTTCGTGCCGAAGGAGTCGATGAACCCGCCGGCCACCAGACCGCCGCCGATCTGCAGCGCGCCCAGGCCGAGCGAAGCGGCAGACCCGAACAGGGTGGCGAAGATGGCCAGGATGTCGATGGCCCGACCGAACGCGCCCTTGGTCCCGCGCCTGCCCAGCAGGGGCGCGAAGGTCGAGCTGATCAGCTGTCGGCGGCCCTTGCGGAACGTGCTGTAGGCGATGGCCAGACCCACCACCGCGTAGATCGCCCACGGGTGCAGCGTCCAGTGGAACAGGGTGGTCGCCATCGCCGTGTCGAACGCCTCCGGCGTTCCGGCGTCCACCGTCCCGGGTGGCGGCGAGGCGAAGTGCGACAGCGGTTCGCCGACGCCGTAGAACATCAGGCCGATGCCCATCCCGGCGCTGAACATCATCGCGATCCACGAGATGGTCTTGAATTCCGGTCCCTCGTTGTCCTTGCCGAGTGGGATGCGACCGTACTTGCTGATCGCCAACCACAGCGCGAAGACGACGAAAGCGCTGGCGGCGAGCACGAACGCCCAGCCACCGCCGGTGATGATCCCGCCCAGCACACTGGTGGCGACATTGCTCAGCGCGTCGGTGCCGAACAGTCCCCAGCCGAGAAGGGCAACCACCAGAACGGCGGCGACGCCGAAGACGACCTTGTCGGTGGAGTAGTGCCTCTCGGCTTCCTCGGCGAGCGATGCGGGTTCGAGCGGTGGGACAACCCCCTCGTCGTCGCCGACGGTGGCGTGGCGCTCGTCGGCTGAGTCCTGGTGGTGCGTGGCCATCGTCCGACGGCCTCCCTTCACAGTGCGCGGCCGGGTCGGACGGTGACTATCGCCGCTCCCGTCATCCCGGGGATGGACTGCCGGCTCATGTCGGTGAGATCCGGCCGGTGAGAGCGTTCCGGTTCCGGACCGCGGCGGTGGGGGTGGTGAGCGACGCGACTTCTCGGTGGGCCGGCAGCCCGCGGCAGGGCGGCCACTCTGTTGCGTGCAGTGCGTTTTGTTGCGCGGTACGCATAGACTGCCGCACGGGTTGTCAGGCGTCAAGACTGCGCGATACCGATTTCGACGGGCGGAAAGCCTCTCTTGACGCTCGTTGACAGCCCGCCCTAGGATGCGGTGCGCTTGATATACCAGTCTCCGATCAACCCTCCGACAGGAGTTCTCGGCTATGACCGTTCAGCTTGACGAGGCCCCGGCGGCAACGGATCAGGTCCTGGGCCGATCCCTCGCCGACACCGATCCGGCGGTCTTCGCGGCGATCGCGGACGAGCTGACCCGTCAGCAATCGACCCTGGAGATGATCGCCAGCGAAACTTCGCGCCGCTGGCGGTCATGCAGGCCCAGGGCAGCGTGCTGACCAACAAGTACGCCGAGGGCTACCCCGGCCGGCGCTACTACGGTGGCTGCGAGCACATGGACGTCATCGAGCGGCTGGCCATCGACCGGATCAAGGAGCTGGTCGGTGCCGAGTACGCCAACGTGCAGCCGCACTCCGGTGCGCAGGCCAACGCGGCGGCCATGGCCGCGCTGCTGAAGCCGGGCGACACCATCCTCGGCCTGGACCTTGCCCACGGCGGCCATCTCACCCACGGGATGGGGCTGAACTTCTCCGGCCGGCTGTACGACGCCGTCGCCTACCACGTGCGCGCGGACGACCACCTGGTGGACATGGTCGAGGTGGAGCGGCTCGCCCACGAGCACCAGCCCCGACTGATCGTGGCCGGCTGGTCGGCCTACCCCCGCCACCTGGATTTCGCCGAATTCCGGCGGATCGCCGACGCGGTCGGCGCCTACCTGATGGTGGACATGGCCCACTTCGCCGGCCTGGTCGCCGCCGGGCTGCACCCGTCCCCTGTGCCCCATGCGCACGTGGTCACCTCCACCACCCACAAGACCCTCGGCGGCCCGCGCGGCGGCATCATCCTGTCCACCGCGGAGCAGGCCAAGAAGTTCAACTCCTCGGTGTTCCCCGGCCAGCAGGGCGGTCCGCTCGAGCACGTCATCGCGGCCAAGGCAGTGTCCTTCAAACTGGCCGCAGAGCAGGCATTCCGGAAACGTCAGGAGCGCACGGTCGCCGCCGCCCGGCTGCTGGCCGCCCGGCTGCTCGCCGACGACGCCCGCGCCGCCGGCCTCAACGTGGTCAGCGGCGGCACTGACGTGCACCTGGTGCTGGTCGACCTGCGCGAGTCGCCGCTGGACGGCAAGCAGGCCGAGGACAGGCTGCACTCGATCGGCATCACGGTCAACCGCAACGCGGTGCCGTTCGACCCGCGACCGCCGATGGTCTCCTCCGGTGTCCGGATCGGCACCCCCGCGCTGGCCGCCCGCGGGTTCGACCTTGACGATTTCGCCGAGGTCGCCGACGTCATCGCCACCGCGCTGCGCCCCGAGGTCGATGACCAACAGCTCGCCGTACTGCGGGACCGGGTCCGCCGGCCGGCCGACCGCCATCCGCTCTACTCGGAGCTGTCCGCCTGATGAGCCCGCACACCCCCGGCGCCGACCTGCCGGACCACCCGACGTTCCTGTGGCGCAACCCGGAACCTCGGCGTTCCTACGACGTGGTGATCGTCGGCGGCGGCGGGCACGGCCTGGCCACCGCGCACTACCTGGCCCGCAACCACGGCATCACCGATGTCGCGGTGCTGGAGAAGGGCTGGCTGGCCGGCGGCAACATGGCCCGCAACACCACGCTGATCCGATCCAACTACCTGTGGGACGAGAGCGCCGCGATCTACGAGCACTCGCTCAAGCTGTGGGAGGGCCTGGAGGAGGACCTGGGCTACCCGATCCTGTTCAGCCAGCGTGGCGTGCTCAACCTCGCGCACACGCTGCAGGACGTCCGCGACAGTGTCCGCCGGGTCGAGGCGAACAAGCTCAACGGGATCGACGCCGAATGGGTCGAGCCCGACGACGTCAAGCGGCTCTGCCCGATCGTGAACACGTCCACCGACATCCGGTACCCGGTGCTGGGCGCCACCTACCAGCCGCGCGGTGGCATCGCCAAGCACGACTACGTGGCCTGGGGCTTCGCCCGCCGCGCCGACGAGGCCGGCGTCGACCTGATCCAGGGCTGCGAGGTCAGCGGGTTCCGCGTCGACGGCGACCGGGTCGCCGGCGTGCGCACCAACCGGGGCGACATCGCCGCCGGGCAGGTGCTGCTGGCCGCCGCCGGGCACACCTCGGTGCTGGTCGACCGGCTCGGGATCCGGCTGCCGCTGCAGAGCCATCCGCTCCAGGCGCTGGTCTCCGAGCTGCTCGAGCCGGTGCACCCCACCGTGGTCATGTCCAACGCGGTGCACGTCTACGTCTCGCAGGCGCACAAGGGCGAGCTGGTGCTGGGCGCCGGCGTCGACTCCTACAACGGGTACGGCCAGCGCGGCGCGTTCCACATCATCGAACGGCAGATGGCCGCCGCGGTCGAGCTGTTCCCGGTGTTCGCCCGAGCCCACCTGCTGCGCAGCTGGGGCGGCATCGTGGACGTCACCCCGGACGCCTCCCCCATCGTCGGGCGGGTCGGTTTCGACAACCTGTACGTGAATTGTGGTTGGGGCACAGGCGGTTTCAAGGCCACCCCGGGCATCGGCTGGTGCCTGGCGCAGACCCTGGCCAAGGAGGAGCCCCACCCGTACGTCGAGCCGTTCTCCCTTGACCGCTTCGTCAGCGGAGCGCTCGTCGACGAACACCGCGCCGCCGGCGTCGCGCACTGAACCCGCACCACAAGACTCCGGAGCCGAGCACATGCAACTCATCGAATGCCCGTGGTGCGGACCGCGCGAGGAAACCGAGTTCCACTACGGCGGCCAGGCACACGTCCCGTACCCGGCCGACCCGGCCGGCCTGTCCGACGAGGAATGGGCGCGGTACGTGTTCTTCCGGGACAACCCCAAGGGCCGCTTCCACGAGCGGTGGAGCCACAGCCACGGCTGCCGCCGCTGGTTCAACGCGGTCCGAGACACCGCCACCTACCGCTTCGAGAGCGTCTACCGCCTCGACGATCCCAAGCCGGTGATCACGTGACCACCTCCATTCCCGAGAGTTTCCGAACCACCGACGGCGGCCGGATCGACCGCACCCGAAGCATCGACTTCACCTTCAACGGCGAGCGTTTCACCGGCCACCCCGGCGACACCCTCGCCTCGGCGCTACTGGCGGCCGGGCACCACAGGATCACCAGCAGCATCAAATTCGGTCGCCCCCGCGGCATCGCCGCGGCCTGGGCCGAGGACCCGTGCGGGCTAGTGCAGATCGAGGAGCCGTTCCCGGAACCAATGCTGCCGGCCACCACCGTCGAGCTGTTCGACGGACTGGTCGCCCGCGGCATCCCGGGACAGGGCCGGCTGGCCGGAATCCCGGACCCGGCCCGGTACGACGCCGTGCATCACCACGTGGACGTGCTCGTCGTGGGTGCCGGACCGACCGGCCTGGCCGCCGCTCTCGACGCGGCCCGCGCCGGCGCCCGGGTCGCCCTCGTCGACGAGCAGTCCGAGGCCGGCGGCTCGCTGCTGGCGAGCACCGAAACCCTCGACGGCGTTCCCGGTACGGACTGGGTGTCCGCCGCGGTCGCCGAACTGGCCGGCTGCCCCGAGGTGCTGCACCGGCAACGCACCACCGCGTTCGGCGCCTACGACGACGGTTTCGTCCTCGCGCTGGAGCGGCGGACCGACCACCTCGGTGCGGCGCCCCCGGAAGGCGTTTCCCGGCAGCGGGTCTGGCGGCTACGGGCCCGGTCCGTGGTGGTCGCCACCGGTGCCCACGAACGGCCGGTGGTGTTCGCCGACAACGACCGGCCCGGCATCATGCTGGCCGGCGCGGCCCGCACCTTCCTGCACCGATACGGGGTACTGCCCGGCCGGGCCGCGATCGTGTTCACCACCAACGACAGCGCCTACGACGCCGCCGCCGACCTGCAGCGGGCCGGGGTCCGGATCCGCGCCGTCGTCGACGCCCGCCCCGAGGGGTCCCCCCGCCGGCAGGCCGAACTGGAACGGCTGGGCATCACCGTCCTACCCGGCTCCATGGTCGTCGGCACCCGCGGCATCGACCGGGTCACCCACGCCCTGGTCGGCCCGGTCCGCGGCGGAATCGTGGGCGACATCGAGGGTCTGCCCTGCGATGTGCTGCTGGTCAGCGGCGGCTGGAACCCGGCGGTGCACCTGTTCAGCCAGTACCGCGGCCGCCTGCGCTACGACGAACGGCTGGGCGCGTTCCTGCCCGGCGAGCGGCTCGACGGACTCACCGTGGCCGGCGCCGCGGCCGGCGAGCTCACCCTGGCCGGCTGCCTGGCCGGCGGTCGGCGCGCCGCCCGGGAGACGCTGACCTCGGCCGGCATCCAG
>JBIOVW010000491.1:0-29528 GCA_044867945.1 Nakamurella sp.
ACCCGGGTGCTGGTTCTGGGCACCGAGGAACTGATGTACCTGCCGCTGCGACTCGCGTTGGCATTGCCGACGGGTCGGCGGACGGCGTTCCAGTCCACCACCCGGTCGCCGGCGCACGCGATCGACGTTCCCGGGTACCCGATCCGGCGGCGGATCGATTTCACGTCGCTGGAGCATCCCGCAGGAACAGAACGAGCGGTCCGGCATGTCTACAACGCGAGCTGGTCCACTTCGGCCGACGAGGCGGATCTGGTGATCGTCGTCGACGACGGGCACGCGCTCGACGGTCCGCACGGGCTGGCGGCCTCGGTGTCCCGCGCGACCGGGGTGCCGGTGCTGTCGGCCCGGTTGATGGAGTCATGATGGTCGCGCAGCGGACGGGGTTGGCCGGCCCGCTGACCGGCCCCGCGTTCGGCAGCTACCGGCCGGACGAGGTGTCCTGGCTCCTCACCGACCTGTCCTCGATCGACCTGGAGGCGGACCCCGCGCAGCGCGAGTCGGCGATCCAGGCCGGCGTGGCGCACTATGCCGAGTCACTGCCGGTCGAGTACCAGCCCGACCCCACCTACCAGGCGCTGTTCGACCGGATCCTGGCCGGCACCGCCGACCGACTGGCGCACGCGGTGGGCGCGGTCACCGAGTTGGTGCTGGCCGAACGCGGCCGCGACCTCGCATTCGCCTCACTGGCCCGGGCCGGCACCCCGATCGGCATCCTGATGCGCCGGTGGGCGCACCGGTTCCACGGGCTGGACCTGCCGCACTACGCGGTGTCGATCGTCCGGGCGCGCGGGATCGATCAGGTCGCCCTGCGGTACCTGGCCGACCACCATGACCCCGCGTCGGTGGTGTTCGTCGACGGCTGGACCGGCAAGGGCGCGATCGCCAAGGAACTCACCGAGGCGCTCGACGGGATCCGGGCCGCGGGCGGTCCGGCGTTCTCCGACGACCTGGCCGTGCTGGCCGACCCGGGTCACAGCGTCCGCACGTTCGGCACCCGCGACGACTTCCTCATCGCATCCGCCTGCCTGAACTCGACCGTGTCCGGGCTGGTGTCCCGGACCGTGCTCAACCGTGACCTCATCGGACCCGACGACTTCCACGGCGCGAAGTTCTACGCCGAGTTCGCCGACCGGGACGTCTCCGCGGTGTTCCTCGACGCGGTCGTGGACCGGTTCGACCAGGTGGTGGACCAGGTACGGGCGGAACACCCGGCGCTCGCCGCGTCCGACCGGACCGTGACGTTCGCCGGCTGGGCGGCCGTGGACAGGATCCGCGCGGAGTACGGGATCGACTCGGTCAACTTCGTCAAGCCCGGCGTTGGCGAGGCGACCAGGGTGCTGCTGCGCCGGATCCCGTGGAAGATCCTGGTCCGCGAACCAGACCATCCCGATCACGAGCATCTGCGGCGGCTCGCCGCCGATCGTGGCGTCCCGGTCGAAGTGATCCCGGACCTGGCCTACTCCTGCGTGGGGCTGGTGCGGCAGGTGCGCGGCGACGCCGGGGAGGGCTGAGCCGTGACCGTCGTGGTCGCCGCCGACCTGGACCGCACGCTCATCTACTCGGCTGCGTCGATCGGGGTCGCCGTCGGCACGCGCGATCCCGAGCTGATGTGCGTGGAGCTGCTGGACGGACGGCCGCAGTCGTTCATGACCGCCACCGCGCATGCGCTCCTCGCCGACCTGCGGCGGACGGCGGTACTGGTGCCGACCACCACCCGTACCCCAGCCCAGTACGGGCGGATCGACCTGCCCGGTGGGCCGGCACAGTTCGCCGTGGTCAGCAACGGCGGGCACATCCTGATGAACGGCGCGCCCGACCTCCAGTGGCGCGCGCAGGTGGAGAGCCGCATCGCGACCTCCCGCGCGACCCTCGGCCAGGTCGTCGAGCACGTCGACGCCGTGGCATCCGGACCATGGGTGCGCAGCCGACGGATCGCCGACGACCTGTTCTGCTATCTGGTGGTCGACGTCGCCGCCATGCCCCGGCATTTCCTGGGTGCGCTGACCGGCTGGTGTCGCGAGCGCGGGTGGGTGGTCTCCATGCAGGGCCGCAAGATCTACGCGCTGCCGGCCGGGTTGACCAAGGAAGCGGCGCTGACGGAAGTGCTGCGGCGGGTCGACGGCATCCGGCTGCTAGCCGCAGGGGACGGTGCGCTGGACGCCGGAATGCTCGGCATGGCCGACGACGGGATCCGGCCGGCGCACGGTGAGCTGTACGAGACCGGCTGGCAGGCGCCGCGCGTGCGGGTGACCGCCAACATCGGCGTGCTGGCGGGGGAGGAGATCATCCGCTGGTTCGCCGAGCAGCTGGGTGTTTCCGCGGAAACGCACCGGACGGATCGACCGGCGGACCGAGTGGCACACCAGCAGTCATAGAGATGACTGCTCCCGTGACACTCGGACTGCAGGGATCTGTCGGACGTTCCCGCGGAAACGACAATTCGGGCATGCGATATATCGTTCGCGTTCCCGCGGAAACGCCGGACCCGGAAATCGTCGGTCGTCATCGACTGCGCCGCGGGGGTAAGCCTGGCGAGCCCATCGCCCGCCACCGCCCGGAAGATCGCCTGTCCTGCGCTGCATCGTCAGCTGACGCAGAACTCGTTGCCCTCGGGGTCGGTCATGGTGACCCACCAGTTCGGCCCCTGCCGGCCGCGATGCAGTTCGGTGGCGCCGGCCGCGCCCAGCCGCGCGACCTCGTTCTCGATGTTGTCAGCGCCGACCCGGACGTCCAGGTGCATCCGGTTCTTCACAGTCTTGCCCTCCGGCACGAGTTGGAAGAGCACCCGCGGCGCCCCGCCGTCGGGGTGATTGATCGCCTGGCCCGCCCTCCACACGAGCACCCCGCGATGCGTCTTGGTGTCGGAGTCGGTGGCGTAACCGCCGTCGACCATCTTGCGAATGAACGCCTCGTCACTGGGCTCGACCTGCCAGCCCAGGGTCTGGGCCCACCAGTCGGCCTGGGCGTGCGGATCGGCGCTGTCGACGGTCACCTGAAATGTGTAAGCCATGGGTCACAGGCTACGAAGCGGGTCCGACACCGCCGTCCAGCAGGGCCAGCAGCGCCTGGGCCGAGGGCGCGGACGGGGTCGGCGCGCGGTGGACCAGGCTGACCGGATGGACCGCGTCGGTGTCGGCCAACGCGAGCACTGCCACGTCCCGACCGTCGGCCGCGGATCGGGGCACCACGGCCACCCCGAAGCCCAGTTGCACGAACCGCACCACGTTGTCCGAGGTGCTGAGTTCGAACGCGATCGACCGCCCGACCCCGGCCCTGGCGAAGGCTGCGTCGACCTGGTGGCGCAGCCCGGACTCGGCCCGCATCTCGACGAACTCGTCGCCGGCCAGCGCCGACAGATCGACGGGATGCGCCGTCGCGGCCAGCGGATGACCCGACGGCAGCACTGCGACCAGCGGCTCCACGGTCAACACCCGGTGCGCCAGGTCGGCCGGAACCTGGTCCGCGAACAGGCCCACGAACGCCAGGTCCAGATCGCCGCCGCGGATCCGGACGGCCATGTCGGCGCTGCCGGTGTCCTCCACGGTGATCTCCACCCCCGGGTGTCGCCGATGGAACGTCACCAGCGCGCCCTCGACCACCGGCGCCGCCACCGCTGACCCGATCATGCCCAGACGGAGTCGTCCGGTGAGCACTCCGGCCAGGGCGGTCAGCTCCGCGGCGGCGAGATCGAGCTCGGCCAGAATGTGCCGGGCCCGGGGAAGCAGCACCCGCCCACCAGGTGCCATGGCCACCGACCGGCTGGTCCGCTCGAACAGCGTGACGCCGGTCTCTCGCTCCAGCCTGGCGATCTGGTAGCTCAGCGCGGACTGCACGACATGGCAGCGCTGCGCTGCCCGGGTGAAGTTCAGCTCCTCGGCCACCGCTACGAAGTACTCGAGCTGGCGAACATCAATCTGGCTCATTGATCGTTCCTGTCGAAATCATGTGTTGGACAGATTGAACCACGGATCAGACCATTGATGCATGACGACGCCAACCCCCACCAACGCGGAACGGCCCACCGATTCCCCCGCCAACCTGGCCGGCCTGCTCCAGGGCCGCCGGATGGTCCTGTTCACCCTGCTGCTCGGCGGCTTCACCGCCTTCGGCCCGTTGTCCATGGACCTGTACCTGCCGGCCTTCCCGGTGCTCGCCGACGAGTTCGGCACCACCGATGCGGCCGTCCAGCTGACCCTGACCGCCGACGTCATCGGCCTGCTGCTCGGCCAGCTCGTCCTCGGGCCGATGTCCGATGCCTGGGGTCGCCGCCGGCTGCTGCTCGGCTCCACCCTGGTCTGCGCCATCGCCTCCCTGCTGTGCGCGCTCGCCCCGTCCATCGGCTGGCTGATCGTCTGGCGGTTCCTGCAGGGCGCCGCGGGCGCGGGCGGCATCGTGCTGGCCCGGGCGATCGCCGCCGATGTGGCCCGTGGGGTCGCCGCCGCCCGCCTGTTCTCCCTGTTCATGACCGTGTCCAGCGTCGCGCCGATCCTCGCCCCGGTCATCGGTGGCGTCATGCTGTCCATCACCGGGACCTGGCAGCCGATGTTCTACCTGCTGGCGATCATCAGCCTGGTCCTGGCCGCGATCGCCTGGCGGGCGATCCCGGAGACGCTGCCGGTCGAGCGGCGGCACCGTGGCGGCCTGGGCGAGACCGGGCGCGCCTTCGCCCGGCTCATGCGGGACCGGGTGTTCGTCGGCTACGCGCTGACCGTCGCCTTCGCCTACGCCTCCCTGTTCGGCTACATCTCCGGCTCGTCGTTCGTGCTGCAGGAGCAGTTCGGCCTGACCCCGATGCAGTTCAGCCTGATGTTCGCGGTCAACGCGGCGGGGATGATCCTGCTCGGCCTGGTCAACGCCCGGCTGGTGAAGCGGGTCGCGGTCCGGCGCCTGCTGATGATCGGTCTGCTGGGCTCGTCCGTCGCCGGCGTCGTGTTGCTGCTGCTCCTCGGCACCCCGTTGGGGGCCGGAATGGGCGTCATCGCCGTGCTGATTCCGCTGTTCATCGTGGTCACCACCCGCGGCCTGGTGTCGGCCAACGCGACCGTGCTCGGGGTCGAGCGGGCTCCGGCGGCCGGCGCGGCGTCGGCGGTGCTGGGCGCCTGCATGTTCGGCGGCGGCATCCTGGTCTCGCCGCTGCTGGCCCTGGGCGAGGGAAGCGCGATCCCGATGGCCGCGGTCATCGCCGGCGGGGCCATCGCCGCCCTGCTGGCCACAGCCCTGCTCACCCGGCCGACCCGCCACGCCCGCACGGCCTGACGGGCCTACCTGTCACGGGTCGCCGGCGACCACGGTCGAGCGCGGGTCAGCGGCGGGCGCGTTCCCGGAACACGACGACCAACGCCGCGCCCATCGCCGCCACCCCGGCGACCAGGATCGCCAGCCCGAACCACAGGGACGCGTCGGTCAGCACCAGACCGGTGATCAGCAGAACCATGCCCATGACGAAGACGGCCAGCGCGACCACGAGCCTGGGGCGCCGCAAGCCCTCATGCGTGATCCGTTGCGCGAAGGAGGGATCCTCGATCGCCAGCCGGCGCGCGATCTCGTCCAACCGCCGCTGTTCGCCCTCGGACAGTGCCATGTCGGCCCCTTTGATGGCGGGGTGGGCCCGTCGGGTGTTCACGGGACGGGCGGCGCCCGCTCTCCTGATCGTACGGCCGTTGCCGCCCGGTGCGTCTCCCCGTTCCCGCCCCGTGGGAGCCGGATCCGGCCCCTGTTGGTGGAGTCGGACCGGCACGGCAGAGTGGCCGCGTGACGGATCGTCGATCGGGGTTCTCGCGTCCCCTGGCGATGCTCGTGGCAGGCGCGTTCTTCATGGAGAACCTGGACGCGACGATCATCGCGCCCGCCGCGCCGGCGATGGCCGCCGATCTGGGCGTGCAGCCCGTTCAGATCAACGTCACGATGACGGCCTACCTGCTGACCGTGGCGGTGCTGATCCCGGCCAGCGGTTGGCTGGCCGACCGGTTCGGCGCGAGAGCCGTCTTCGCGACGGCCATCACTCTCTTCACCGTTGCCTCTGTGGGCTGCGCGGTTGCGCCCACGTTGACCGCGCTCACCGTGGCCCGGGTGTTCCAGGGTGCGGGCGGCGCGATGATGGTGCCCGTCGGTCGCTTGGTGGTGTTGCGCAGCACCGCGAAGTCCGAGCTGATCAAGGCGATCGCGTACCTGACCTGGCCCGCCCTGGTCGCGCCGGTGCTGGCCCCGCCGCTGGGCGGGCTGCTGTCCGAGTTCGCCTCCTGGCGGTGGATCTTCCTGATCAACGTTCCGCTCGGCGTCGTCGGCCTGGTGCTGGCGCTGCGGCTGGTGCCCGACGTGCGCGCGACCGACCGGCGCCGGCTCGACTGGCGGGGATTCCTGCTCACCGCCGTCGGGGTGGCGGCGCTGGTGGTCGGTCTGGAGCAGATCGGCACCGGCCGGCTGAACTGGGCGTTCATCGCGATCGCCCTCGGCACCGCCGCGCTGGTCCTGGCCGTCGACGTCGGCTACCTGCTGCACTCCAGGCACCCGCTGCTGGACCTGCGCACCCTGCGGATCCACAGCCTGCGGTCGGCGGTGGCCGGCGGCACCGTCTTCAGGTTGGTGATCAGCGCGATCCCGTTCCTGCTGCCGCTGTTCTTCCAGATCGGGTTCGGCTGGTCGGCCGCGCAGGCCGGCGGGATCGTCATCGCGCTGTTCGCCGGGAACGTCGGGATCAAGCCGTTGACCACCCCGATGATGCGGAGCCTGGGGATCCGGACGGTACTGCTGGTCGCGCTGGTGATGTCGATCCTGTGCCTGGTGGCCATGGGCTTCCTGCAGGCGGACACCTCGCTGACCGTCATCGTCGTCGTGCTCGCGGTCAGCGGCGTGTTCCGGTCGGTCGGCTTCTCCGCCTACAACAGCGTGGCCTTCGCCGATGTGCCCGCCGAGCAGATGACCCACGCAAATACGCTGCACGCCACCCTGCAGGAGCTGGGCGCCGGCCTGGGGATCGCCGTCGGCGCGCTGCTGGTCCGGTTGGGCGACCCGGTGGGGGAGGCACTCGGCCTGGCCGGTGACCCCGGGACGCCCTACCGGGTGGCCTTCGTGCTGCTCGGGGTGATCATGCTGGTGCCGTTGGTAGAGGCGGTGCTGTTGCCCGCGTCGGCCGGCGGGGCGGTGACCGGTCGTCATTGACGTCCGTCAGGAAGTGCGCCACCAGGTCGGCGATCTCGGCGGGGCGCTCGAGGATGAACAGGTGCCCGCCGCCGGGGACGATGTGCAGCCGGACATCGGGGATGAACCTCGCCAGGATGCGCCCGTTGACCGGCGGGACGATCGGGTCGTCGTCACCGGACAGCACAAGGGTGGGTTGGGTCAGCCGGCAGAGCCAGGGCAGGCCGGTCCAGAAGCTGATCGCGTAGAGCTGGCCCAGGTAGCCGGCCAGGGTCGGCGGCTTGGCGAACCGGGCGACCGACCCGTGCAGGAGCGCCTCCGGGTCACGCCGGGCGGCGCCGCCGTAGAGCCGCCCGGCGACACTGCGATAGCGGTCGGGGGAGCGGTAGCGGCGCGGGGTGGCCATCTCGACCAGCGCGCGGGGCGAACCGGGCACCCCGCCGAGGCCGACCACCCCAGCGCCGGTCGCGCACAGGACCAGCCGGCGCACCCGATCCGGCGCCTGATGCGCGAGCTGCTGCGCGATCACCCCGCCGAGCGAGACTCCCAGCACGTCCACCTGCCGAAAATCGAGGGAGTCCAGCAGTTGCTCGACGGTGCGGGCGATGCCGGGCATCCGGCGGGGGAACCGGTAGCAGGTGGACTGCCCCACCCCGGGGGCGTCGAAGCTGATCATCTGGAAACCGCGTGCCACCATTTCGGTTTCGAACGGCTCGGCCAGTTCCAGGCCGGCCCCGATACCGGTGATCAGCAGCAGCGGATCACCGGTGCCCCGCACGCGGACCCGCAATCGGACGCCGTCGAGGTCGACGAACCGCTGGTCGGACGAAGGCTCAGGTGAATGAACTGACACCGGTGATGTCCCTCCCGACGATGAGGGTCTGGATGGTCTCGGTGCCCTCGTAGGTGTGGATCGCCTCGATGTCGGCCATGTGCCGGATCACGTGGTACTCCAGCAGGATCCCGTTGCCGCCCAGCAGGTCCCGCGCCTCGGCGATCACCTGCCGGGCCCGGCTGGTGTTGTTCATCTTGGCGATCGCGGCAATGGTGTCGGTCAACGCGCCCTCGTTCTGCAACCGGCCCAGCTGCCGGCAGTACAGCTGCATCGAGCACACCTCGGCCAGCATCTTGACCAGCCGCTGCTGCACGATCTGGAAGCCGACCAGCGGCTGACCGAACTGCTCCCGCTGCCGGCAATAGGACAGCGCGATCTCGTAGGCGGCGGTGGCGTGGCCGAGGGCGGCCCAGGCGACCCCGTTGCGGGTGCCGGCCAGCACCCGGGCGGTGTCCTTGAAGGAGCGCGCGCCCGGCAGCCGGTTCGACTCGGGCACCCTGACATCGGTCAGGGTGATCTGCGCCTGCCACACCGACCGCAGCGAGACCTTGCCGTCGATCCGGACCGCGTCGTATCCCGGGCTGCCCTTCTCCACCAGGAAGCCCTTGACCTTGCCGTCGGCGGTGTCCCTTGCCCACAGCACGACCACGTCGGCGACGGTGCCGTTGCCGATCCACTTCTTCTCCCCGTTGATCACCCACTCGTCGCCGTCGCGGGTGGCGGTGGTCTCCAGGGCGACGGAGTCCGAGCCGTGCCGCGGTTCGGTGAGCGCGAATGCGCCCAGCTTGTCCACCCTGGCCATGTCCGGCAGCCAGCGCTGCTTCTGCTCCTCCGATCCGAGCATGGCGATGGACTGCATGGCCAGCCCGGCCTGCACGCCGGCGAAGGTGCCCAGGCTGCCGTCGCCCCGGTTGAGTTCCATGCTGACCAGGCCGACCGCCACCGGGCTCATCTTCGGGCAGCCGTAGCCCTCGATGCCGTCGCCGATCAGTCCCAGTTCGCCCATCCGGCGCATCAGCGGCCAGGGCAGCTCGGCCTTCTCCCAGTAGTCGCCGATCACCGGCAGTACCTCGTCGTCGACGAAATCCCTGGCCCGACGCCAGATGTCGATCTCCTCGTCGGTGAGCTGATCGGCGATGCGGAAGTAGTCGGTGCCCAGCGAGCGGCCGATGTTCTCGTACTGCATGTCGTGCCTCAATTCTCGAAGACGTAGGTGCCGGGGGCGGGGGCGAGGGATTCGACGGTGCTGGGGTCGGGTGCGGCGACGGTGGGACCGCAGCGTTCCCCCAGCCAGCCGGCGTAGTCGGGCCACCAGCTGCCCTGGTGGGTCTGCGCGACCGCCAGCCACTGCTGCGCGTCGGCGGGGTTCTGATCGGCGGCCTGGTAGGCGGCCTTCGGGTTGGTCGGCGGGTTGACCAGGGCGGCGATGTGACCGCTGGTGGACAGCACGAATCGGGCGTCGCCGCCCAGCAGGCCGGTGCTGCGGTAGCAGTTCTGCCAGGGCGTGATGTGGTCGGCGCTGCCGGCGACCAGGTAGGAGTCGACCTTGAGCTGCGACAGGTCGACCGGTGCGCCCAGCACGGTCATCGCACCCGGCCTGGTCAGCCCGTTCTGCAGGCCGAAGTCGAGGAAGTCGGCGTGCAGCCGGGCCGTCATCCTGGTGGTGTCGGCGTTCCAGAACAGGATGTCGAAGGCCGGCGGCTTGTTGCCCAGGAGGTAGTTGCTGACCCAGTAGTTCCAGATCAGGTCCCCGGGACGCAGCCAGGCGAACACCTCGGCCAGCGCGCGCCCGTCCAGATAGCCGCGGCGGGCGGAGGCGGCCTTGGCCGCCGCGGCGAGGTTCTCGTCGACCAGCGCCGAGGTCGTCCCCGCATCTGCGGTGTCCAACACGGTGACCAACAGGGTGAACGCGGCGAGCTGGTCCTGCCGGCCGGCGGCGGCCAGCCGGGCCGCGGCCAGGCCGGCGATGATGCCGCCGGAGCACACCCCGGTCAGCGCGGCCTGCTCCGAATCGGCCATCCGCCGCACCACGTCCAGGGTGTCCAGCACCGCCTGAACATAGGTGTCCAGACCCCAGTCCGCGTGCCGGGCGTCCGGGTTGCGCCAGGACAGCACGAACACCTGCTGACCCTGCTGCACCAGGTACTCGACCAGGCTACGGCCGGGCGCCAGGTCCAGCGCGTAGTACTTGTTGATCGTCGGCGGGACGATCAGCAGCGGTACGCGGCGAACCTGCTCGGTCTGCGGCCGGTACCTGATCAACTCCAGCATCCGGGTGCGATGCACCACCTCACCCGGGGTGGCCGCGATGTTCTGTCCAAGCTCGAAGCCCGCACCGTCGACCATCTCGGGAACCCTTGGCGCGCTGGCCATGTCGCGGGCAAATGCGCGGCCACCGCGGATCAGGCTCAGCCCGGCGGTGTCGATCACGGCCTTGGCCGACGACGGGTTGACGATCGGGACGTTGGAAGGGGCCAGCGCCTCCACCAGGTTCTCGACCAGAAAACTCACCCGCTCGGCGTCCCGCCGGCCCAGGTCGGCGTCGGCGACCAGCGACTGCACGGTCTGCCCCGTGGCCAGGTAGCCCTGCACCAGGCGACGCAGCAGCGGGTTCTGCGTCCACGCGGGGTCGGTGAACCGGCGGTCCCGGCGGGACGGGGCGGTCGTCGACGTGCCGGTGCCGACCCGGCTCAGCTCCCGGGCCAGGTCGGCGACCCGCCGCCCCGTGCGGCGCGGGTGGCGCAGCAGGGCGCCGGCGAACTTCGCGGTGGAGGCGTCCGGCACGAACCGGCGGTACGGTCCTCGCGCGGCCTGGACCAGCAGCGAATCAAGGGGCGCGGCCGCATCGGCCTGCGCCTGGTCGTCGGAAGTGATCGCTGTGGTGATCACAGTTGGCTCGCCTCGGCCGGCAGTACGATCTCCCGCTTGAGGATCTTGCCGGTCGGTCCCTTGGGCAGCGCGTCGGTGATCCACACGCGCCGCGGGTACTTGTATGCGGCGACCTGCTGCCTGACGAATTCGCGGATCTCGTCGGACGTGCTGACCGCGTCGGACTTGAGGGCGACCACTGCGTTGACTTCTTCACCCAGTCCGTCGTGCGGCACTCCGATGACGGCGGCCTCGGCCACCGCGGGATGCTCGTACAGCACCTCCTCGATCTCCCGCGGATAGACGTTGTAGCCGCCGCGGATGATCAGGTCCTTCTTCCGGTCGACGATGAAGTAGTAGCCGTCCTCGTCCACCCTGCCCAGGTCCCCGCTGCGGAACCAGCCGTCCACGATCGCCGCCGCGGTGGAGTCGGGACGCTGCCAGTAACCCTTCATCACGTTGTGACCGCTGATCGCGATCTCACCGACCTCGCCGGTGGGGACCTCGCTGCCGTCCGGATCGAGCACGCACATCGCGACGCCGGCGATCGGGGTGCCGATCGAGCCCGGCTTTCGCACCGTGTGCGGATGGTTGAACGAGGCCACCGGCGAGGTCTCCGACAGCCCGTACCCCTCGAGGATCGCGCAGCCATAAGACTTCTCGAACGCGTGCAGGATCTCGACGGGCAGCGCCGCGCCGCCGGACACGCACACCCGCAGGTCCGACGGGTCGAATCCGGAACCTTCGAACGCGGCGACCAGGGCGGTGTACATGGTCGGCACGCCGGCGAAGATCGTCACGCCGTGTGCCGCCATGGTCGCCAGCGCGGCGGCCGGGTCGAACCGCGGCAGCATGGTCACGCTGGCGCCGGAGCGCACCGCGGTGTTCAGGGTGACCGTCTGGCCGAACGAGTGGAACAGCGGGAGCCCGCCGAAGATCACGTCCTGCGGGGTGAGTTCGAGCAGGGTGGTCGCGGTCACTTCGGCGTTGCGAACCAGGTTCGCGTGGGTCAGCTCGGCGCCCTTGGGCCGGCCGGTGGTGCCCGAGGTGTACAGGATGACCGCGGTGTCCGACTCGTTCCGGTCGACCACGCCATCGGCGATCGGGTGGGCGGTCAGCCCGGCAAGGAACGTGCTGCCGACCTCGACCACCCGGGCCCCGGCCTGGGCGGCCCCGGCCCGCGCCTCCGCCGCGAAGGACTGCGCGACGAACAGCACCGTGGCCTGCGAGTCGGACAGGTAGTAGGCCACCTCGCGCGCCTTGAGCAGCGGATTCATCGGCACGACGACGCCGCCGGTGCGCAGCACGCCGTAGTGGACGACCGCGAAGTCGGGGGTGTTGCCGAGCATGACGCCGACCCGATCCCCGGGCCGGATGCCGAGACCGGCGAGCAGGCCGGCCACCTGGGCGCTGGCATGGTCCAGTTCGCTGTAGTCGAGGCGGGTTTCGCCCAGGCGCAGTGCGGTCCGTTCGCCGTGCTCGGCGGCGGTGCGGGTCAGGTGTGACGCGAGGTTCATCGGGACTCCATCGTCCGTCGGGGGTGATGCGTCCAGTGTGGTTGTGCCGCAGCTGCACGGGTATGGCCCGCAGACCCGAGAAATGGACCGTTCTTTGTTCCCCAGAACAGGCTCAGCTATCAGCTATCAGCTATCAGCTATCAGCTGTCGGCGGAGGTCCGGTGCGGCAGCTGGGACCAGGCCCGCGCTGCCGCGACAAGCTCGGCCAGATCCTCCGGGTCGGTCAGCTGCCGGCCGGTCAGCGACTCGATCCGGTGCAGCCGGTAGCGCACCGTGTTGGGGTGACAGAACAGGGCGGCGCCGGCGTCCCGCGCCGAGCCCTTCGCGGTCACCCACGCGCCGAGAGTGCCCAGCAACTGGTTCCGGTCGTCGACCGGCAGCTCCAGCAGGCCGCCGAGCACGGTGCGCGCCACGCCCAGCGCGGCCTGCGGGGCCGCCGCCACCAGCACGTCGAGGGGGCGGTCGGGAAACTGCCGCACCCCGCGAGGCTGCGGGTTGCTCTCCAGCGCCAGCTGGGCCAGCCGCCGGGCAGTGCCGGCCTGCCCGAGATCGTCGAACACCGGGCTCAGCCCGATCGGCCCGGTGGCCTGCCGATTCAGCAGGTCCAGCACGGCCGGGGTGCGCATGCTCGTCGCGGCCGACAGCAGGCCGAGGGACGCCGTTGCCTCCAGCCGCCATACTGAGGTGACATCCATGGCGGCGAGCGCGGATTCGATCCGGGGGAGCGGGTCGTTGCCGGGTTCGGGCGTCGCGGCCGCGACCACCAGGAACGAGCCGGACAGTGGCAGTCCCAACGACTCAGCGGCCTGCCACAGATCACCGGCGCCCGCGGCCCCCCCGAGGACGACCTCGACGAGTACCGAACGTTCCCGCTCGGAGGTGCGCAGGAGTTCGCGGGCCTCGTCCCGGTATCCGGCGACGGCCGCCCCGGTGTACTGCTCGTGCAGCTCGAACAGCCGGCCGGCGAAGTCGACCAGGTCGTCGGCCGACACCCCGGCCAGTGATCGGGCGACAGTGGCCGCCTCGGCCCAGATCTCGCTGAAGGAAAGCCGGTAGGCGGCGACCAGGTCGACCAGCGGCACGCCCTGCGCGGCCCGGCGCCGGCCGGTTTCCTCGGGCGCGTGCAGGTCGAGGTCGGTGCTCACGGCCAGGTTCCGGATGATGTAGGCCAGGTTCGACCGCAGCGCGTCGCGGGTCTCGTCCTGGCTGATCACGCCCGTGCTGCCGTAGAAGGCGATCTCCCCCCGAATGCGCCGCAGCACCCGCTCCACCAGGGCCGGCTGGCGTGCGGTCATCGCCTCGACGATGCGCTCGGCGGCGGTCGCCGCGCCCGATTCCGGAGTGACCACCGCGGCAGGCTAGGCGCAGATCCGCGCCGCGAGCCGCGACACGCCGGTCGGCAACGGTGCCGGAATCATCCCAGGTCGGCCTCGTGCGCAAGCAACGCGATCTGGGTGCGGTTGTCCAGGTCCAGCTTGGCGAGGATGCGGGACACATGGGCCTTCACCGTGGCCACGCTCATGTGCAGGGCGAGCGCGATCTCGGCATTGGGGCACCCCTGGGCGATGGCGGCGAACACCTCGCGCTCCCGGTCGGTGAGTTCCGCGATCGCCGCCCTTGCCCGATCCCTGGCGCCGGCCTGGCCGGCCACCCGGTCCATCAGCCGGCGGGTCACGGTGGGCGAGAGCACCGGCTCCCCCTCCGCCACCCGGCGCACGGCCTGGGCGATCGTGGCCGGTGGCGAGTCCTTCACCAGGAACCCGCTGGCGCCGGCCCGGAGGGCCCGCAGGATGTTCTCGTCCGTGTCGAACGTGGTCAACACGATGACCTGCGGGGCGTGCGGCCGGCCGCGCAGCCGCCGGGTGGCGGCGATCCCGTTCACCCGCGGCATCCTGATGTCCATCAGCACCACGTCCGGCGCGTAGCTGTCCACCGCGGCCGGTACCTGCTCGCCGTCGGCGACCTCGCCCACCACGGCGATCCCGTCGGCGCCGTCCAGCATCATCGCCAGGCCCGCGCGCACCATCGCGTCGTCGTCGACCAGCAGAACACGGATCATTAGGCCCCCCGCCCGCCCTTGCCACCCCGCCCGCCCTTTCCCCCCGCCCGCCCCTGGCTCATGGGGGCCAGGGTAGCCGCGCCGACAACCGGAACCGGCCTGTCGCGGTCGGGGTCGTCTGCAGGGTGCCGCCCGCCAGTTCCACCCGCTCCGCCAGGCCGATCAGTCCCGTGCCCGACCCCGGCATCGCCGACCCCGGCGCCGGCGGCATCGGGTTGCTGATCACGATCGACAATCCGCTGCCCGGCCGCCCGCGCAGGCTCAGCTCGACGGGCTGCCGGGGCGCGTGCTTGAGCGCGTTCGTCAGTCCCTCCCGCACCACCCGGTAACCGGTGCGGGCGGCCACGTCGGGAATGTCGTCGAGGTCGGCCACCTCGTTACGCACCGTGATCCGGGCACCGGCCGCGCGCGACTCGGCGACCAGCCTGTCGACGTCCCGGAGCGCCGGCAGCGGGTGCAGCGAGGACGCGCCTGCACTGTCCATATCCTCGTCGAGATCGTCGGGAGCGCGCAGGATCTCGATGACGTCACGCAGCTCCTGCATGGCCTGGTGCAGGCCGCTGCGCACGACACCGGCCGCTCGGGCCAGCTGCTCGGGGGAGGCGTCGGGCCGGTATTCCAGAGCGCCGGCATGGGTGGCCACCAGCGCGAGCCGGTGGGCGAGCACGTCATGCATCTCCCGGGCGATGCGCGTGCGTTCGGCCGACCTGGCCTCGGCGATCCGGCGGGCCTGCTCCGCTTCGGCCCGTCGGGCCCTCGCCCGCAGCGACGCGAGCAGAGCCTGCCTGGCCTGGGCAAAGGCACCCCATGCCACCAGGGCCGTCTGCGCGAGCAGCACCATCAGCACCCACCACCCGAGCCCGAGGTCGAATCCGGGTCGCCACCAGGCGCGGACGATGTGCGCGACCACGTCGACCAGCGCAACGGCGATCGCAACGGTCAGCGGGCGGCGTCGGGCGACCTGCAGCGTGCCGAGGGTGGCGGCGGGCGTCGCGGCGGGCGACACGGCGGCCAGCGCGGCCAGCACCAGCGCCACCGGTACGGGTCGGGCCAGCAGCAGCGCGGGGGTCAGCGCCACCGAGAGAATCCCGGCGACGACGTCCAGCCAGATCAACGCCGTCCGCGCCGACGGGCCCAGCTCGCCCCACACGGTCAACGCGGTGAGCGCACCGACCCCGGTCACGGCGGTCCAGAGCACCACCGCACCCGGACCACGCGGCTCTGCGCGGTCGCCGGCCGGCTCGTCCGACCATTCGTCGGCGCAGTCGACGATCGGGTCCGGGGGCGTCCTCACCCTCCCCAGGCTAGGACGGGTCCTGCGCCGCCGGAATCGACCAAAGTCGATGGTCGATCGCCATCGGTCGGATCGACCGCCGACCGACGGCCGATGCGCACCGGTGCCTGCCGCGGCGAGGGTGGCGGCATGACAACACGACTGGCAGTCCCCACTGCCACCCCTGCGCCGGACGTCGTGCCGGCCCTGTTGACCGGCCTGCGTGGCACCGTGCTCGAGATCGGCCCGGGCGGCGGCGGGAACCTGCCGAGCTTCGGGCACTCGGTGCGCTGGATCGGGGTCGAACCCGATCCGGTCAACCGCGATCTCACCGCCCGTCGCGCGCATCGGCTCGGTCGGACGATCGAACTCGTCGCGGACCGGGTGGAGGACCTCGACCTGCCTTCCGGCAGCGTCGACGCCGTCGTCGGCACATACGTGCTGTGCTCCGTCGAGGACCAGGTCAGGTCCCTGGCCCAGGTGCGGCGGGTGCTCCGCCCGGGCGGCACGTACATCTTCGCCGAACACGTCGCCGCCCCGCGCGGCACCTGGACCCGGTGCGGCCAGCACCTGATCGCGCTGACCGCCGTGCGGGCGGGTACGTGCCGACCGAACCGGGACACCGAGGTGGCGATCCGCGGTGCGGGCTTCGCCGAGGTGGGCCTGTGGCACCGAACACTGCCGGGCCCGATCGGCACCCGCATTCCGCTGATCGCCGGCACCGCGACCACCGTCGACAATCCGAGGGAGTACTGATGTCCGGAATCCGAAACACCACCGCCCCGGCCCGCCCGGAGGAGCGGACACCGCTCGCCGCGGGCCGACGCCGGGCGCTGCGCGCCGCGACGCTGGTCACCGCCATCCTGGCCGCCGAACTTGTCTGGATCGTCGTCGTGCCGGTCCTCGGCGTCGACCTCGTGGTGACCGCCCCCGGCGCGGCCGGGCCGGTTTCCGCCGTCGCCGTCGCCGGCGCGGCACTGCTCGCCGGCGCCGCCGGTTGGGCGCTGCTCGCCATGCTCGAACACTTCACCAGTTCGGCGATGCCTGCCTGGACGGTCATCGCGGGCGTGGTGCTCGTCGTCTCGCTGGCCGGGCCACTGGCGTCCGGCAGCCTCGCCGCCACGATCAGCCTGATCGTCATGCACCTGGTCGTGGGCGTCGTGGTCACCGTCGGGATGAGCCGGTCGGTGGGCCTGCGGTGACGCCATCCATGCTGAAGAGAAAGGGATCTCGACCATGTCCAGCACCATGACGACGACGCCGCAGACCCGCCGGGGCACCGAGGTGGTGGCCCGCGCGGTCCGCGCCGGCAAGCGCTACGGCGACACCGTCGCCCTGCACGAGGTGGACCTGGCAGTGACCGCCGGCGCGATCACCGGCCTGCTCGGACCCAACGGCGCCGGCAAATCCACCCTGCTCAACCTGATGATCGGCCTTCGCCGGCCGACCACCGGCCGGGCGGAGCTGTTCGGCGGCCCGCCCACCGACCCGGTGCGGCGCGGCGGGCTGGGAGTCACCCCGCAGGAGACCGGCCTGCCGGCCACCCTGCGGGCGCAGGAGGTGATCGCGTTCGTCGGCCGGCACTATCCCGACCCGGTGCCGCCCGGCGAGTTGCTGGACCGCTTCGGACTGTCCGGGCTCGGTCGGCGGCAGACCGGCGGTCTGTCCGGTGGCCAGCGCCGCCGGCTCGCGGTGGCGCTCGCGTTCGTCGGCCGACCACGCCTGGTCGTGCTCGACGAACCGACCACCGGACTGGATGTGGACGGCCGTCATGCGCTGTGGGAGGCGGTCCGCGACTTCCGGGACGCCGGCGGAACGGTCCTGCTCACCAGCCACTACCTCGACGAGATCGACCGGCTCGCCGAGCGGGTCGCGGTCCTGGCCGATGGACGGGTGCTCGCCGACGGCGACGTCGCGGCCATCCGCGGGATGGTCGGCCGCAGCACGGTGAGCCTGCGCAGCGAGGCGCCGGTCGAGTTTCCCGGCGTCCAGGTGCAACGCACCGACGACGGACGCGTCCGCATCCACACCCCGGACGCCGATCGGCTGGTCCGCGACCTGGTGCGCGCGCAGATCCCGTTCCGCGATCTGCAGGTTCGACCGGCCTCGCTCGAGGAGGCCTTCCTGACCCTGACCGCACCCGGTGCGGCGCCCCGATCGGCGCCCCGATCGGCTCCCCGATCAGCTCCCCGATCAGCTCCCCGATCAGCACCGTCGTCCGCGAACCCGAAAGGTGACCTCGCATGACAGCCACTCCTGCCCCTACCCGCGCTGCCCCGCAGGCCGGGCTTGCGCTGGCCGTCACCCACGCCCGCTACCTGATTGTGGAGAGCCTGCGGGTGCCGATCACCCTCGTGTCGTCCGCGGTCCTTCCGGTGCTGTTCCTGCTGTTCTTCGTCGTGCCCTTCTCCGACCCGGCGGACGCCGTCGGGGTGACGACGGCGGTCGCGCAGTTGGCGACGTTCGCCGTGCTGAGCACGTTCCTGTTCACTCTCGGTGTGGGCGTCGCGGACGACCGGGAGAAGCCCTGGGATCCCTACCTCCGCACGCTCGCCGCCCCCGCGTGGCCCCGGCTGCTGGGTCGGCTGCTGAACGGGTACGTGTTCGCGATCATCTCCGTGGTGCCGATCTCGATCACGGCCGGCCTGCTCACCACCGCCGGGGCCGCGCCCTGGCGGTTGATGCTGGGCCTGCTCGCCCTGCTCGGCGCGGCCACCCCCTTCCTGTTCGGCGGGCTGGCCATCGGGTACACGCTGCCGGTCAAGGCCGCTGTCCCGGTGACCCAGCTGGTCTTCCTTCCGATCGCGTTCGGTGGCGGGCTTTTCCTGCCTCCCGCCGTCTTCCCGCCCTGGCTGGAGCAGGTGTCGACCATGTTGCCCACCCGCGGCGCCCGCGACCTGGTGGTGTCCGCGGTCGTCGGCACGCCGCCGGAGACGGCCGCCGTCCTGGTGTTGCTCGGTTGGGCCGCCGTCACCGCCGCACTGGCCGGCTGGGCGTACCGGCGGGACGAGGGCCGGCGCTACCGGTGACGCGGGTCAGCCCGGTCACCAGCCGCGCGCCCGCCATTCGGCAAGATGCGGACGCTCGGCGCCGAGCGTGGTGTCGTCGCCGTGACCCGGATACACCCAGGTGGTGTCGTGCAGCACGCCGAACACCCGTTCCTCGAGGTCGTCCATCAACGAGGTGAAGTCCTGCGGGTTGGTGGTCTTGCCGGGACCGCCGGGGAACAGCGAATCGCCGGTGAACAGGTGCCCACCGCCGCTCGGATCGCTGTAGAGCAGGGCGATCGACCCCGGGGTGTGCCCGCGCAGCGCGATGACGTCGAGCCAGGAGTCGCCGGTCTTGACGGTGTCGCCGTCGTCCAGGGGCACGTCGATCGGCACGGGCATGCCGTCCGCGTCGTCGCGGCCGGCCAGGGTGCGGGCGCCGGTGGCCGCGACCACGTCGGCCAGCGCCCCGTGGTGATCCCAATGCCGGTGCGTGGTCGCCACCCGACGCAGCTTGATCCGGCCCCCGGGACCGCCGTCCAGCAACGCCAGGATCCGGTCCGCATCGTTGGCGGCGTCGATCAACAACGCCTCACCGGTGTACTTGCACACCAACAGGTATGCGTTGTTGTCCATCGGGCCGACGGACAACTTGGTGATCGTGATGTTCGGCAGGTCGCGGGTGGACGGGGCGCCGTTCGGATCGACATGGCCGGTGTAGTCCGTCGATTGTGCAGTCATGGCGACACCGTAGGCCGATCGACGGGATCCGGCAGCGGCCGAACCGCTCCCGCGGGACCCGGTCACCAGCCCGGCAGGTCCGGCAGCGGCCGTTCGCTGCGCACACCTGCGGCACCACGGCCGGACAGCCACCGCACCAGCTCCGGGGCCGACCCGGTAACCACCGGGCCACCGCCACGGATGTCGATGGGTGGCGAGCCGCCCGGCGCGAGTGTCATCGGCGGCACCTCACGGGTCCGAACGTAGGAGTGCTGCAACGCCTGCAGCAGCGCCTCGGCCTGCTCCTCGGCGAGCAGGTCCAGCCCGGCGTCCACCCCGAGGTCCGCATGGTGCAGCTCGACCTCGGCCAGCCGCGCGGCCACCACCACGTCGGCGGTTGCCGGGCCGCCGCGGCCAAGGTCGACGATGGCCGCCCAGGTCGTCTGCGGCAGGGTGTCGATGGTCTGGGCGAGGTGCCGGTCCGCGGTTGCCAGGTCGACCGCGATGGTGTCCGTGCTCCTGGTGGCGCCGCGCTCGATGTCCGCGGATCTGGCCTGCGGCGAGTCGTAGGGCTGCAGCCGCTCGCCCACCCGCGCACCGACCAGCACCCGGCGCAGGCCGTCGGCGTTGCGGGCCAGGTGGGTCACGACGTGCCCGATGGTCCAGCCGGGCAGCCGGGACGGACCGGCGAACGCCTCGTGCCCACCGTCCGCACGGCAGCGATCCACCGCTGCTTCCAGCCTGGCGGTGGCGTCGCGGAGCGCTTCGATCGCGGCCTGCACATCGGGGCCACGGTCTCGGGACTTCGGTTCAGCCATGTCGGATTCGTATCACCGTCCCGGTCGCCGCCGACGCCCGGGCGGCGTCCAGCACCCGCGCCGTGGCCACCGCGTCAGCAGCGGCGACCGGCGGTTCGCCCCGGCCGAGCACAGCGTTCCCGACCGCCGGGTAATAGGTGTCCCAGGCACCCCGTTCGCTGGGCACCGGACCGTCCACCTCACCGGTGTACAGCCGCCCCCAGGCCGTTTCCGGCTCGAACCCCCAGTCGTCACCCAGGCTCGCCGGAGTGTGCCCGGCCATCAGCTGGTCCTCCTGGACGTCGAACCCGTCGATGACGAAGCCGGCCCGGTCGCCGTTCACCTGGAACCGCGGTCCCGGGGCGGCCGAGGCCAACCCGGCCGCCAGGGTCGAGTGCGCCCCGCTCGCGTGCACCAGGTGCAGCTCGAACTCGTCCTCGGCGCCCGCCCCCGGCCGGATCGTCTGGAGGTCGGCGTGGACCGACTCGACCGGGCCGAACAGCTGCACGGCCTGGTCGACCAGATGCGGGCCGAGGTCCAGCAGCACACCCCCGCCCTCCGCCGCGGTCGCCCCGTGCCAGCTGGACTTGACCGGGCGGAACCGGTCGATCCGCGACACGAATCGGTGCACCCGGCCCAGCTCACCGCTGTCCAGCAGGCGGCGGATCGTCAGGAGGTCGCTGTCCCACCGGCGGTTCTGGTACGGCACGACCAGCAGGCCGGCACGCTCGGCATGCGTGACCAGGTCCGCCGCCGCGGTCGTGTCGAGCGCGAACGGCTTGTCCACCACGACGTGCAACCCAAGATCGAGGGCCTCGTGCGCCAGCGGGGCGTGGGTGGCGCTGGGGGTCGTGATGGTCACCCCGTTCACCCCGAGGGCCGGCAGATCCACCAGCGCCGGCACGGTCACCGCGTCCGGATCGTCGTCACGCAGCTGCGCCTGCCGCTCCGGGGACCCGGTCACCACCGCGACCAGCTCCATCCCGGTCGCCGATCGGATCAGCGGTGCGTGGAACCTGCGGCCGCCCTTGCCGTAGCCGGCCAGGGCCCAGCGCACCGGTCGTGTCGTTGAACCCGCCCGCCCACCCGGTGTTCCAGTCATGCCCGCCACCCTGCCAGGTGTGTCCGACAGTCGCCCGCCGTGCTGCTCGACCTGCGGAAATCGGCAGTGTCGTAGCCCCCGCCTAGCATGTGCTGCGAGATGGACCACCTCATCGTGCGCGGCGCCCGCGAGCACAACTTGCGGAACGTCGACATCTCCCTACCCCGGGAGTCCCTCGTCGTCTTCACGGGGCTGTCCGGGTCCGGGAAGTCGTCCCTGGCCTTCGACACGATCTTCGCGGAGGGTCAGCGGCGCTACGTCGAGTCGCTGTCCTCCTACGCCCGGCAGTTCCTCGGCCAGATGGACAAGCCCGACGTGGACTTCATCGAGGGGCTGTCCCCGGCGGTGTCCATCGACCAGAAGTCGACGTCCCGCAATCCGCGGTCCACGGTCGGCACCATCACCGAGATCTACGACTACCTCCGGCTGCTGTACGCGCGGATCGGGCACCCGCACTGCCCGATCTGCGGGGAGCCGATCTCCAGGCAGACTCCGCAGCAGATCGTCGACCGGGTGCTGGAGATGGCCGACGGCACCCGGTTCCAGGTGCTCGCACCGGTGGTCCGCGAACGCAAGGGCGAGTACGTCGACCTGTTCGCCGAGCTGCAGGCCAAGGGCTACTCCAGGGTCCGGGTGGACGGGGTGGTGCACCCACTCACCGACCCGCCGAAGCTCAAGAAGCAGGAGAAGCACTCCATCGAGGTGGTGGTGGATCGGCTGGTCAACCGGGCCACCGCCAAGCAGCGGATCACCGACTCCGTGGAGACCGCGCTCGGCCTGGCCGACGGGGTGGTCATCCTCGAATTCGTCGACCTGGCCGAGGACGACGAGCACCGTGAGCGCCGCTACTCCGAGCGGCTGGCCTGCCCCAACGACCACCCCCTTGCAATCGACGAGCTCGAGCCCCGGTCGTTCTCCTTCAACTCGCCGTTCGGCGCCTGCCCCGAGTGCACCGGCCTTGGCACTCGTAAGGAGGTCGATCCCGAGTTGGTGGTGCCCGATCCGTCGGCATCACTGGCCGAGGGCGCCATCCAGCCCTGGGCCGGCGGCACCACCAGCGAGTACTTCATCCGGCTGCTGCAGGGCCTGGCCAACGGCCTCGGCTTCTCCATGGACACCCCCTGGGACCGGCTGCCCGCGGCCGCCCGAAGGGCGGTCCTGCACGGCAGTGACCAGCAGGTGCACGTCACCTACCGCAACCGGTACAACCGGCAACGCTCCTATTACGCCGAGTTCGAGGGCGTCATCCCGTTCCTGGAACGGCGGGCCGCCCAGACCGACTCGGACTTCGCCCGGGAGAAGTATGAGGGGTACATGCGGGACGTGCCGTGCCAGGTCTGTCACGGGACCCGGCTCAAACCGGAGATCCTCGCGGTCACCCTGCAGCACGGCGAGCGGGGCAGGTTGAACATCGCCGAGCTGTCCGCACTGTCCATCAAGGACGCGGCGGGGTTCTTCCCCGGCCTGGTGTTGTCCGAGCGGGACCGGATGATCGCCGAGCGGGTGCTCAAGGAGGTCAACGCCCGGCTGGGCTTCCTGCTCGACGTCGGCCTTGACTACCTGTCTCTCGATCGACCCGCCGCCACCCTGTCCGGTGGGGAGGCGCAGCGGATCCGGCTGGCCACCCAGATCGGGTCCGGGTTGGTCGGGGTGTTGTACGTGCTCGACGAGCCCTCCATCGGGCTGCACCAGCGGGACAACCACCGGCTCATCCAGACCCTGACCCGGCTGAGGGACCTGGGCAACACGTTGATCGTTGTCGAGCACGACGAGGACACCATCCGCACCGCGGACTGGGTGGTGGACATCGGTCCCGGGGCGGGGGAGCACGGCGGAAAGGTCGTGGTGTCCGGCACCGTCGCGGAGCTGGAGAAGTCGACCGAATCGGTGACCGGGGCGTTCATCTCCGGCCGGCGGGAGATCGCGGTGCCGATGGTGCGCCGCCCGGTCGATCGCCGCCGCAAGCTGACCGTGGTCGGCGCCCGGGAGAACAACCTCCGGGACATCACGGTCGACTTCCCGTTGGGTACCCTGATCGCGGTCACCGGGGTGTCCGGGTCGGGCAAGTCGACGCTGGTCAACGACATCCTGCACGCGGTGCTGGCGAACCGGATCAACGGCGCCCGGATGGTGCCCGGCCGCCACACCCGGGTCACCGGCCTCGACCTGGTGGACAAGGTGGTCGGCGTCGACCAGTCGCCGATCGGCCGCACGCCGCGGTCCAATCCGGCCACCTACACCGGGGTGTTCGACCACATCCGCAAGCTGTTCGCGGCCACCACCGAGGCGAAGGTCCGCGGTTACCAGCCGGGCCGATTCTCCTTCAACGTCAAGGGCGGCCGCTGCGAGGCGTGCGCCGGCGACGGCACCCTCAAGATCGAGATGAACTTCCTGCCCGACATCTACGTGCCGTGCGAGGTGTGCAAGGGGGCCCGGTTCAACCGGGAGACCCTGGAGGTGCACTACAAGGGCAAGAACATCGCCGAGGTGCTGGACACCACCATCGAGGAGGCCGAGGAGTTCTTCCGGGCGATCGGCCCGATCCACCGGCACCTGCGGACCCTGGTCGACGTGGGACTCGGGTACGTGCGCCTCGGTCAGCCGGCGCCGACCCTGTCCGGCGGCGAGGCGCAGCGCGTCAAGCTCGCCTCCGAGCTGCAGAAACGGTCGACCGGCCGGACCGTCTACGTGCTCGACGAGCCGACCACCGGCCTGCACTTCGCCGACGTGGAGAAGCTGCTCGGCGTGATCAGCGGGCTGGTCGACAAGGGCAACACGGTGATCGTCATCGAGCACAACCTGGACGTGATCAAGTCGGCCGACCACATCATCGACCTGGGTCCCGAGGGAGGCTCCGGTGGGGGGCTGGTGATCGCCGAGGGCACCCCGGAGCAGGTCGCGGCGATACCCGGGTCGTTCACCGGGCAGTTCCTTGCGCCGATCCTCGAGGGCCGCGCGGCGGCGAGCACCCGGCGCCGGCTGCGGGCGGTCAACGGAGGGTCGACGGACCCGATGTCGAACGGGTCAACCGGCGGCAGGGTCGGACCTCGGAAGAGTGCGCAGGCCGCGCCGACACTTGCATCGAAGGCCCGGCGAAAGGCCGCCCGGCTGGTCTAAGTCGGCCGAGCTTGCGAGGCCGCCATGCAGCACACTGGGATCGGGCGCGGACATTCCGGCGACGGTGGAGCCGGGGAGCGCGTCCCCGACACGCAGCGCGACACGTGACACGGCGGCGCACTCCTCGCGGGCCGACGGCGACGAGTCTTCACGACAGGCGGGCGCACCCGACGACATCCGGGCGCACTTCACGACACGCTGGCGCACTCTGCGCGCCGCATGCGTGCTGCAAGGTGCGCCCAGGTGTTGCAAGGTGCGCTCGGGTGTTGCAAGGTGCGCCCGCGTGCCGCAAGTTTGCGCCCGGCAGCAACGAGTTCCGCACTGCCTCCTGGTGGCGCCCCGCGGAAAGACTCGATCCGACGGGCAGCCGCGGCCGGAAAAGGCGGGACGACGGGTGTCGGATGGGATTTCCGGCGGCCTGCATCGCGAGGGCAAATCCGTCCGTTCGGGACGAATGCGCCAACCATGTCGAGCGTGACAGACTGGACCGGAACCACTGGAACACGTGGAGCAGGAAGGGCAGATGACGGCATCCGGTCCGACCCTCATCGGGTCGGTGCAGCGTGCCCTCCACCTGCTGGATGCCGTCGGCCGCCGGGATCGGCCGGTGTCGGCCAAGGCGCTGGCCCGGGAAGCCGAACTCGCCCTGCCGACCACCTATCACCTGCTGCGCACCCTGGTCCACGAGGGCTACCTGGAACGCGTCGACGGCTGCTACGTGCTCGGCCGGCAGGTCGGCGGGCTGGTGCGGGGGGTCGAGCGGCCGACCCTGCGGACTCGGTCCACCCTCGCTACGCTGAGCGACGAGCTTTCCGGCGCAACGTATCTCGCGGTCTACCGGGACGGCGAAATCGAACTCGTGGACGTTGTCGACAGCCCAGCCAACCCTCGCGTCGACCTCTGGGTCGGCCTGCACGACGCCGGTCACGCCACCGCCCTGGGCAAGGCGATCCTCACCGTGCTGCCCGAGGACCTGCGCGAGGACTACCTGAACCGGCACGAGCTGGCCGACCTCACCCCGCATACCGTCACCGACCCTCGGGTGCTGCGGCGGCAGCTCGACCGGCACCGGGGCATGGCCGTCGACACCGGCGAGTACCAGCTCGGCATGACCTGCGTGAGCGCGGCCGTCCGCACCGAGGAGGGCGTGGCCGCCGTCGCGGTGTCCGCGCCGCTGGCCCGCCGCGGCCAGCTGATGGACTCCGCCGACGTGCTGCGTCGGGGCGCCAACCGGATCGGGCTGGCCCTGAGCGCGTCGAGCCGGTAGCTCGCTCGGCGGCACCGTCCCCGATCCCGGTCGCACGGGGCGCCGGCCGAGAGTTGGAAGGGTGCTCGCCGTCCGAGGCTCGGGTCCGAGGCTCGGGTCAGGCTCAGGCCGACTTGGCCCGGGGGTTCTCCGGCTCGTCGGCCACCCCGAAGCGCTCGCCCTCGCCGGTCAGCACCAGTCCGAGCGGAGTGACTTCGGGCCCCGGGTAGGACAGCTCGCTGCCCTCGAGGTCGTCGCTGTCCTCGATGCCCAGGTCAGTCGACTCCTTGTGGATCAGGAAGGGCCGGACCTCCGGGTTCTCGGGGTCGCGCAGCGAGATGATCAGGTGCCAGGGAAAGGCCGGGTTGTGCAGCCGGTAGTCGATGGTGGAGAAATTGGCCGGCTGGCGCCGGTGGACATGGAAGGCGGCGATCGGCTCGAGTCCGTCCCGTTCGATCCGCTGCCAGGCCTGAAGGAGGTCGATGGGGTCGGCAACGAAGCCGGCGTCCTCGTATGCGCGAAAATAGCTGCCCTGAGCATGAAACGCCGCCCGGTTCCCCGGCTCGTTGCGGCGGTTGCGGTGCGGGTCCAGCACCACCACGTCGACCGCCCGGAACGGGAACCCGGGCTGCCGTGGGTCACCGGCCAGCAGACCGAAGGCCTTGAGGCCGGCAGCATTGAGTTCCTGGGCCCGGTGCAGCAGGCGGGAGTACAGGTCGACCGGCATCCGTACCGCCGACGGCGAGCCGCCGGGCGAGTCGGTGACGCCGTAGAGGGTCGGATGCGCAGGTGTCGACTCGGTCATCGGGAAGCCTTCCATTCGCCAGCCAGGACCCGCCGCCGATCCGACCGCGGGGAAGGGATGCGTCGGTTCGGACGACCCGCCGAGAACACCGAAGCCGGCGTCCATCGGTGGCGGTATCGATGACCCACACGCGCACCCGACCAAAGGGAGGCGCACTGCCCGAAATCAGTACATTGCGGTCTCGGCGATCCGCGGATCCAGGTGGTGTCGAGCCTTCGGCCCGTCTGCGGCGTTCCTGACCGGGTCCCGTTATCAGCATCTGAAATGTGCACTCTGGCCGTTGCTCGCGGCTTGGCGCACGATCGTCGGCATCCCCCGAAGGAGTGGGCAGATGACTGACGACAACTCCGGCCTCGACGCGGCCACCCGGCGCGAGCTGTACCGCACGATGGTGCTGATCCGCAGCTTCGAGGAGGCCATCCTGGCCGACTACCACGCCGACAAGAAGCCGGCCTGGGACATCGGGGCAGGGCTGATCCCCGGCGAGATGCACCTGTCCGCCGGGCAGGAGCCGGTCGCCGCCGGCGTCTGCGCCCACCTCCGCACCGAAGACGCCGTCACCGCGACCCACCGCCCGCACCACTTCGCCCTCGCGCACGGCGTGGACATCGACCGGATGACCGCCGAGATCTACGGCCGGGAAACGGGACTGGGCCGCGGACGGGGCGGCCACATGCACCTTTTCGATCCGGCCACCCACTTCTCCTGCTCGGGGATCATTGCCGAGGGTTACCCGCCGGCGCTGGGTCAGGCGTTCGCGTTCAAGCACCGCGGCGGTGACGGCGTCGCGGTAGCGGTCACCGGGGAGGGCGCCGCCAATCAGGGTGCGTTCCACGAATCGCTGAATCTGGCGGCGCTGTGGCAGCTGCCGGTGGTGTTCGTGGTCGAGGACAACGACTGGGGGATATCGGTGCCGAGATCGGCATCGACGGCCGTCGCGGACAACTCGGTGCGGGCCGCCGCCTACGGCATGCCCGGCATCCGCGTCGAGGACAACGCGGTCGAGGGGGTGTACTCCGCCGCCGGGGAGGCAGTCGAACGGGCCCGCTCCGGCGGCGGCCCCACGTTGATCGAGGTGCACACGCTGCGGCTGTGGGGGCACTTCGAGGGCGACGCGCAGGGCTACCGGCCCGAGCTCGCCGACGTGCCGGGCCGGGACCCGATTCCGGCCTACGAGTCCCGGCTCCGGGCCGATGGGGTGCTGGACGAGGACGAGATCTCCCGGATCCGCACCGAGGCGGCCGCCCGCGTCGAGGGGGCGGTGCAGTTCGCCAAGGACAGTCCGCACCCCGATCCCGGGCAGGCCCGCGACTTCGTCTTCGCCGGCGCGGGTGCAGGAGGATCACGATGACAGCGACCCTGACCCCGCCCGGCCCCGCCGGCGCGCAAGCGACCGGTCGCAGGCTGACCACGGCGAAGGCGATCGTGGAGGCGATCAGTCAGGAGATGGAGGCCGACCCGTCGGTGATCGTCCTCGGCGAGGACGTCGGCGCCTACGGCGGCATCTTCTCCTCGACAACCGGGCTGCTGGAGAAGTTCGGCCCGAACCGGGTGCTGGACACCCCGATCTCCGAGACCGCGTTCATCGGCCTGGCCACCGGCGCGGCGGTGGAGGGGATGCGGCCGATCGTCGAGCTGATGTTCGTCGACTTCATGGGGGTGTGTCTGGACCAGATCTACAACCACATGGCGAAGATCCATTTCGAGTCCGGTGGGCACGTCTCGGTACCCATCGTGTTGACCACCGCGGTGGGCGGTGGCTATTCCGACGGCGCGCAGCATTCGCAGTGCCTGTGGGGCACGTTCGCGCATCTGCCCGGCATGAAGGTGGTGGTGCCCAGCAACCCGTACGATGCGAAAGGCCTGATGACAGCGGCGATCCGGGACGACAATCCGGTCGTCTACATGTTCCACAAGGGCGTCATGGGACTGCCCTGGATGGCGAAGAACCGCCGGTCCACCGGCGAGGTGCCGTCGGACAGTTACCAGGTCGAGATCGGGAGGGCATCGGTCGCGCGTCGGGGGACCGATGTCACCGTCGTCACCGTGTCGCTGTCCGTGCACCACGCCATGGACGTCGCCGAGCAGCTCGAGTCCGACGGCATCTCCGCGGAGGTCATCGACCTGCGTTCGCTGGTGCCCTTGGACCGCGCCGCCATCCGCGAGTCGGTGGCCCGCACCGGCCGGCTCGTGGTCGTCGACGAGGACTACCTGTCCTTCGGCATGTCCGGAGAGGTCATCGCCTCGGTCGTCGAGCACGACCCGCGGATGCTCAGCCGGGCGCCGGTCCGGGTCGCCGTCCCGGACGTGCCCATTCCGTACGCCCGCGAACTGGAGTACGCGGTGCTGCCCACCAAGGCCCGGATCGAAGCGGCGATCCGCGAGATAGTGCAGGAATGACCTCTGTGCTGTTCCCCCGGCTGTCCGACCAGAACCCCGACGGCGAAGGGGTGGTGGCCACCTGGTTCGTCGACGACCGGGCCACCGTGACGGTCGGCCAGCTGATCGCCGAGGTGGCGGTCGACAAGGTCGACGCCGAGGTGTTCGCGCCTGCCGACGGGACGATCGCCATCGCCGTCGGCGAGGGAGAGGCCGCCCGGCAGGGTGAGGCGATCGCCAGCATCGGCTGATGATGAACGCCGGCTGCTGGCTGCTCGTCCTGGTGTGGGTGCTGGCGTTCGGCTCGTCCTCGCGGGGTCTGGACGAACCCGAATCCGATGGCGAACCGACATGACCTGAATCACGGTCCGTGACAGCGAACCCGTACGGGTGTGACGATGAGGTTCGCGGAGCGACAACCCCCCCGGCCGCGATACGTTCCCGACGAGAACCCGGGAACGGCGGCGAACTGGCGGTGGGTCATCGATGCGCAGAACGATCGGGTCCCTGATTGTGGCGGCGGCCCTGGCCGTGACGGCCTGTGGTTCCGCGACCCAACCGGCCCCCGTATCGACCGCCGGCTCGAGCGCGCCGGCGTCGGTCGCCGACTCGGCCGCGGCCGTCGGCGCAGCGGAGCTCGACTGGTCGTATGAGGGGGACACCGGTCCGGACAACTGGGGCGACAT
>JBIOVW010000492.1:0-2006 GCA_044867945.1 Nakamurella sp.
CCGCGGAGGACTTCGACACCGAGTACCTGTCCATGGACATCGCCCTGACCGTCGTCGACGACCTCGACGCGGCCGTCGACCACATCAGGGCGCACGGCACCGGCCACACCGAGGCCATCGTCACTTCCGATCTGGCCGCGGCCGGCCGGTTCACCGAGCGGGTCGACGCGGCAGCCGTGATGGTCAACGCGTCCACCGCGTTCACCGACGGCGGCCAGTTCGGGTTCGGCGCCGAGATCGGCATCTCCACCCAGAAGTTGCACGCCAGGGGACCGATGGCGCTGCCCGAACTCACCAGCACCAAGTTCGTCGTCGTCGGCAGCGGTCAGACCCGGCCCGCCTCGTGACGGCAGCCACCGGCATGAGCCGGCGCATCGGCGTCATGGGCGGGACGTTCGATCCCATCCATCACGGCCACTTGGTCGCGGCTTCGGAGGTGGCGGACCGGTTCTCGCTGGACGAGGTCCGGTTCGTGCCGACCGGGCGTCCCTGGCAGAAGTCCGACGAGAAGGTGTCGGCGGCCGAACACCGATACCTGATGACGGTGATCGCCACCGCGGCCAACCCACGGTTCACCGTCAGCCGGGTCGACATCGACCGGCCCGGCCCGACGTTCACCAAGGACACGCTCACCGATCTGCGTGCCGAGGACCCCGACGCCGAGCTGTACTTCATCACCGGCGCTGACGCGCTGTCGGCGATCATGAGCTGGCGCGACGTCGACGAGCTGTTCCGCCTTGCACACTTCATCGGCGTCACCCGGCCCGGCTACCAACTGTCCGAGTCGAACCTTCCGGACGGGGCGGTCACCCTGATCGAGGTGCCGGCCATGGCGATCTCGTCCACCGACTGCCGGGGGCGGGTCGCGGCCGGGAAGCCCGTCTGGTACCTGGTTCCCGACGGCGTGGTGCAGTACATCGGCAAGTACCGGCTGTACCAGCCGCCGCTCGCCGGGCAGGGCCGGATCGCGTCCCTGATCATCGAAGAAGGAGCTTTGTGACTGCCACCGATACCGCCCGCAGCCTTGCGCTGGTCGCCGCCCAGGCGGCCGCCGACAAGCTGGCCACCGACATCACGATCATCGACGTGTCCGACCGGTTGGCCATCACCGACTGCTTCGTCGTGGTCACCGGCGCCAACGACCGGCAAGTCGGTGCGATCGTCGACGAGGTCGAGGAAAAGATGCGCGCCGCCGGGGTGAAGCCGGTGCGTCGCGAGGGCGAACGCGACGGACGCTGGGTGCTGCTGGACTTCCTGGATGTCGTGGTGCACGTGCAGCACGCCGAGGAGCGGGTGTTCTACGCGCTGGACCGGCTGTGGAAGGACTGCCCGACGATCCCGTTCGTCGACGCCACCCAGCCGTCGGCACCGGACGCATGACCCTGTCCACCCTGATCCTGCAGCGACACGGCGAGACCGCCTGGAACGCAGAACGTCGGTTGCAGGGTCACCGCGACATCGAGTTGAACGAAACGGGTCTGCGGCAGGCCGCTGCAGCGGCGCCGTCGATCGCCGCGCTCGGCCCTGAGATGATCGTCTCCTCCGACCTGGCGCGGGCGAGCGTCACCGCGACGACGGTCGGCGATCTCCTGGGACTGCCGGTCACCGCCGACACCCGGCTGCGGGAAACGGGTCTGGGCATTTGGGAAGGCCTGACCTGGGACGAGGCCGTTGCGGGCTGGCCGGCCGAAACCGCTGACTGGCGCAGCACGAGTGCCAACGCCCGGCCGCCAGGCGGCGAGTCGAGGTCGGAGGTCGCGGCCAGGGCGGCCCAGGTGGTCGCCGAACTGGATCGCACCCAAATCAGCAAGGCCTTGCTGGTGGCGCACGGCGGCACCATCGTCGGCCTCACCGGCCGGCTGCTGAACCTGCCCGAGGACCACTGGTCGACCCTGTCCGGTATCGGCAACTGCCACTGGGTGGTGCTGCACCGGGCGCGGACCGGCGGCTGGCGGCTGCACTCCTACAACGCCGGCCTCGGCGCGGTCGCTCTGCCGGCCGGTGAG
>JBIOVW010000493.1:0-3314 GCA_044867945.1 Nakamurella sp.
TCCCGGGTGACAGGCACGACAGCGGCAGTTTGGACGATGGTGTCGGCGCTCGCGGCGCTCGTCCACGACAAGGAGGTCTCATGGCCGAACCACCCATCACCGCGCCCGAATCGGCCGCGGCCGCGGTGCACTGGGAGACGGTCCAGGATTCGCCGGCCTTCGCCCATCTGCGACATGCCCTGCGGTCCTTCGTCTTTCCCGTCACCATCGCCTTCCTCGTGTGGTACTTCCTTTATGTCCTGTGTGCGGCGTTCGCCCGTGACTTCATGGACATCAAGGTGTTCGGGAACATCAATGTCGGCCTGCTTTTCGGGATCCTGCAGTTCGTCACCACCTTCCTGATCGCGCTGTTCTACGCGCGGCACATGAACAGCAAGTTCGACCCGGAGGCCGACCAGCTCCGCGACGAGATCGAGGGAGCAGCCTGATGTTCGTGCAACTCGCCACCCAGTCGGCCGCCGCGGAGACCGACTCCGGGCACCAGACCCTGACGATCGTCCTGTTCGCATTCTTCGTCGCGATCACCCTGGGCATCACCGTCTGGGCCAGCCGGCACAACCGCACGGCCGCCGACTTCTACGCGGGAGGCCGTTCGTTCACCGGCATGCAGAACGGCTTCGCCATCGGCGGCGACTACATGTCGGCAGCCTCGTTCCTGGGCATCGCCGGCCTGATCGCGCTGTACGGGTACGACGGGTTCCTGTACTCCATCGGCTTCCTGGTGGCCTGGCTGGTGGCGCTGTTGCTGGTCGCCGAGCTGATGCGCAACACCGGCAAGTTCACCATGGCCGACGTGCTCAGCTTCCGGATGAAGCAGCGTCCGGTGCGCACGGCGGCGTCCATCTCGACCGTGGTCGTGTCGATCTTCTACCTGCTCGCGCAGATGGTCGGCGCCGGTGAGCTGGTCTCCCTGCTGCTGGGCATCAGCTCGCAGGCGGCCAAGAACATCGTGATCGCCGGCGTCGGCCTGCTGATGATCGTCTATGTGGTGTTCGGCGGGATGAAGGGCACCACCTGGGTGCAGATCATCAAGGCCGTGCTGCTGATGACCGGTGCCGCGATCATGACGTTCTGGGTGCTTGCCAAGTTCGGGTTCAACCCGTCGGCGCTGCTCGGTGCGGCCGCGGACGCCTCCGGCAAGGGCGAGGCGTTCCTGGAGCCGGGCCTGCGGTACGGCGTGGAGTCCGCGGACGCCACCAAGACCATGCTGTCCAAGCTGGACTTCATCTCGCTTGCGATGGCGCTCGTGCTGGGCACCGCCGGCCTGCCGCACATCCTGATCCGCTTCTACACGGTGCCAAGCTCCAAGGCGGCCCGCAAGTCCGTGCTATGGGCGATCGCGCTGATCGGCACCTTCTACCTGATGACGCTGGCGCTGGGCTTCGGCGCGGCGGCGCTGGTCGGGCACGAGGCGATCACGGCGCAGAGTGCGGGCGGCAACTCCGCGGCGCCACAGCTGGCCGAGGCGCTCGGCGGCGTCGGGACCGGTATGGGCGCGGTGATGCTCGCGGTGATCGCGGCCGTCGCCTTCGCCACGATCCTCGCGGTGGTGGCCGGGCTCACCCTGGCATCGTCGTCGTCCCTGGCCCATGACCTGTACACCAACGTGATCCGTCGCGGGAAGGTGACCACCGACAAGCAGGAGGTGCGGGTCGGCCGGATCGCCGCCGTGTGCATCGGTGCGGTGTCCATCGCACTGGCCATCCCGGCTCAGTCGCTGAACGTCGCATTCCTGGTGGCCATCGCGTTCGCCATCGCGGCCTCGGCGAACCTGCCGGTGATCCTGTACTCGTTGTTCTGGAGGCGGTTCAACACCCGTGGGGCGACCTGGGGGATCTACGGCGGGCTGATCTCGTCGCTGGTGCTGTTGATCTTCTCGCCGAACGTGTCCGGCGGTGCGGTCAACCAGGCCACCGGCAAGGCGGCCAGCCTGATCAGCGACCCGTCGATCGATTTCTCCTGGTTCCCGTTGAACAACCCGGGCCTGGTGTCGATTCCGCTGGGCTTCCTGTTCGCGTTCATCGGCGCGGTGACCAGCAAGGAGTTCAACAAGGCGAAGTGGGCCGAGATGGAGGTCCGCTCGCTCACCGGTGCGCATGCCGAGAAGGCGGCTTCGCACTGAGTTCTCGCCCCGGAGGGATCACACCGGCGGCCGGCATCGCGGAGTTTGTCTCCTGGTGCCGGCCGTTCGGCATGGCAAGATTCACCGGTCGACCGGTTTGTCGATCAGCCGCCGCTTCCGGCCCGGGTGAAGAGGGAGGTCGGCCGCGATGGTGAACACCAGCGGCGACATCGGTTCCATTCTTGGTATCTGGGCCCACCCGGATGACGAGGCGTATCTGTCCGCGGGGTTGATGGCGCACGCGGCCGACGCCGGCCGGCAGGTGGTGTGTGTGACCGCCACCCGGGGCGAGGCCGGATTCCCGTCCGCGGAGACCAGCCCGGCCAAGGACCGGATCGCCGTCCGGGAACGCGAGATGGCCATGAGCCTGGCGCTTCTCGGCGTCACCGAGCATCACTGGCTCGGATACCCGGACAGCGGCTGCGCCGGGGTCCCCGACCGGGAGGCCGCCGCGGCGGTCGCTTCGCTGATCGCTCGGGTGCGTCCGGACGTCATCCTGACCTTCGGCCCGGACGGCGGTACCGGGCATCCGGACCACGTGGCCGCCTGCCGCTGGGCGACCCTCGCGCACGAGCATGCGGGTCCGTCCGGAAGACGTCTGCTGTACGCCACCAAGGCCGCCGGCTGGATCAGCCGGTTTCAGGCTCCGGATCCTGCCCGGTTCATGATGGTCGAGGACTTTGCGCCCGAGTCGGTGCCGGAGGACGAGTTGGCCGTCTGGTTCACCTGCGACGACGACATGGCGGCGCGGAAGGTCGCCGCGCTGCGCGCCCAGGCCAGCCAGGTCGAGCCGGTCGTCGGGTTGTTCGGACCGGAGCGGTTCACCGAATTCGTGCGCGAGGAGTTCTTCAGGGATCCCCGACCGGGTGACAGCGACGTCATGCGTCGGGTGGCCGCCCTGCCGCCGCGGAAGGGATGACGGGGATGGTCGGCGAGTCCGATTCCGGCCCGGCGGCGACAGCGGTCAGGCCGGATGCCGGATGGTCCGGTATGTCCGGCGCGGGAAATCGCCGCTCCGAGCGCGCGGCCCCGGCCGGCCGGTGATCCGGCGTGGTTCGGGGGGTGAACGTGCCGGTTCGGGGGTCAGTGTCGTACCCCTGTTGTAGCTTTCGGGTATGAGGAGTTCGGCGGCCTCCGACGAGGCGACCAGGCTGCTGGTCGACTCGATAAAGGCTGCCGCTCGGGACCTTTC
>JBIOVW010000494.1:0-2194 GCA_044867945.1 Nakamurella sp.
GGAGGCGGCCGAGGACGCCGTCGCCGCACAGGCGCCGACGACCGGCATGGATGGTGTGCGGATCGGGCTGGCGGCCGTCGAACCGATCACCGGGGAGATCGTCGCGATGTACGGCGGCGCGGACTACCTGAAGGACAGCTTCAACAACGCCACCCAGGCTCGCTACCAAGCCGGCTCGACGTTCAAGCCGTTCGGCCTGACGGCGGCGACCGACGACGGCATCGGCTTGAACTCGCTCTGGCCGGGCAACACCGGAACGGTTGTGCAGGGGTACACCGTCAACAACTACGCAAACAACTCGTACGGCGCGCAGGTGACCCTGCTCAAGGGCACTGAGCAGTCGATCAACACCGTGTACGTGTCGGTCGAGGCAGAGACCGGAGTGCCGCCTGTGCGCAACGCCGCAGAGGCCGCCGGCATCCCGGCGGACACGCCTGGCCTGGACAACAACGACCTGACCTTCGTCCTGGGCACCGCCTCCCCGCACACCGTGGACATCGCGAACGCCTACGCCACCTTCGCCGCCAGGGGGCAGCGCTCGGGCGGGTCCACCACGATCCGCCGGGTGGAGACCTCGTCGGGCAACACGCTGTACCAGCGGACCAACCGGTCCAGCAAGACGATCAACGAGAACACCGCCGACGTCGTGAACTATGCGCTGCAGAGTGTGGTCAGGAACGGCACCGGCTCCCCGGCGCTGGCCGTCGGGCGACCCGTGGCGGCGAAGACCGGATCCACCGACGACTACAAGTCGGCGTGGTTCGCCGGCTACACGCCGCAGCTGGCCGCGGCGGTGAGCTTCGGAAAGTCGGCCGAGGACGGGTCCGAGGCCTCGCTGTCCGGCGTCGGCGGGCAGACCGCCTTCTACGGCAGTGGCTACCCGGCGCGGATCTGGACCGCGTTCATGCAGGGCGCTCTGGCCGGCACCGAGGTGCTCAGCTTCGTGCAGCCCGCATCGATGCCGACCGGCGGCGGCCAGAGCCCGCTGCCCACAGCGACGCCGACTCCCACCAAGTCGGCGACCCCGACCGCGCCGGTTCCCAAGCCGACCACGCCGACGAAGCCCGCGGCCTCGCCCGTCGTGCCCCCACCGGCCCGGTAGCCGGAGGTCTTCGAGGAGCGGCGCTCGCGACGCGACCCCCCGTTGCGAGGACCGATCCGGCCGGGGTGAAGGAACCAAGGACTGTTTGGGTTCTCACACCTGACCGGCGCCCCGTACGAGTTGGAGTGCCCGCTCGGCGAAGTAGCCTGACGCGGTGAGTCCAGCGGACGTGTCCGAGCACCGGCGGGGCGGTCAAGCGCCGTCCGGCTCGGCCGCGTTTGACCCCGACGGGCCCGCCCGACCATGGGTCGTGCCGACTGACGCGGATTCGGTGGCGCGTTCGGCGCTGCCGCTCCTCGGTGGCCCGGTCGGAGTACGTGCGGCGCTGGGTCGGCACAGGTTCTGGACGCCGGTGCGGATCTGCCTGGTTGCCGGGATGCTCATGTACGCGCTGGGGTGGTTGTCGAAGGGCTACTGCGTGACCCACGGCTGGGGGGCACCGCAGCGCTACATGTACCTGTGCTACTCCGACATCCCCCTGCTGTACGACTCCCGCGGTCTCTCCAGCGGTGGCTTCCCGTACGTGGGCACCCCGGGGCCGGGTCAGGAGATGCTCGAATACCCGGTGCTCACCGGCTTCTTCCTCTATCTCGCGGCCTGGGTGAACCGAGTGTTCGGCAACTCGGCGCCGAGCTTCTTCGCCATCAACGCAGTCGCCATGGGTGGGCTGTTTGCCTGGGCGATCGCCAGTACCTGCGGCTATGTGCGCACCCGGCCCTGGGACGGTCTGCTGTTGGCGCTCGCGCCGGCTGTGGCGCTCGCGGCGTTCGTCAACTGGGACATGCTGGCGGTGGCGCTGACCGCGGCGTCGTTGGCGGCGTGGTCCCGGCGGCGGCCCGGATGGTCCGGGATTCTCCTGGGCTTGGCAGCTGCTGCGAAGCTCTATCCACTCGTGCTGATCGGACCCGTGGTCCTGCTGTGTGTTCGGCGGAGCCGAGTGCCCGCGTTGGGCCGATTCCTCGCAGGGGCGGCTGGGTCCTGGCTACTGGTCAACGTGCCGATCATGATCGCGAACTTCGACGGCTGGGCCTGGTTCTACCGGTTCAGCCGAGATCGCGGGATGGACTTCGGCTCGATCTGGTACGCGCTGAC
>JBIOVW010000495.1:0-2789 GCA_044867945.1 Nakamurella sp.
GCGGCCGCAAGACCTACCTCTTCGCGTTCCTCGACGACCATTCCCGCCTCGTGGTCGGGCACCGGTTCGGGTTCGCCGAGGACACCGTCCGGCTGGCCGCCGCCATGGAGCCGGCGCTGGCCTCACGCGGGGTGCCCGGCTCCTGTTATGTCGATTATGCCGACCTGTGGGTTATGCCGACCTGGGCGCGGATGGCCTTGAGGGGTAGGGGTTCCGCGCTGGCGAGGTCGGCATAATCCTGCGGCAGGGCTGAGGCTTCCTTCACCGACTGATGGAGAAGGAGGTCACGATGTCCAAGCCGAAGAGCAAGGTCATCACGGTGCGGGTGGTTGGCCCGTTGGAGCCGTACGCGGGACAGTTCATGAGCCTGCTGGCGGCTCGTGGCTACGCGCCGTTGACGCGGGTGTCGCATCTGCAGGTGATGACTCACCTGAGCAAGTGGATGGCAACACGGCAGCTCACCTTGGAGGGGCTGACCAGCACACGCGTCGAGGAGTACCTCGACCAGCGACGCGGCGACGGCTACTCGACTTTCTGCAGCCGGGCCAGCCTCACGCCCTTGTTGGACGTGCTCCCCCTGGCCGGCGCACCGCTGAGCCAACCGGGCCGGCCGGCCTCGGAGGCCGACGCGCTCCTCGACGGTTACGCGGAGTTCCTGCGCCAAGAGCGTGGGCTGGCTGACTCGACGACCAGGGCGTACGTGCTGCGCGCGCGGCGGTTCTTGGCCTGGCATGGTCACGGGGCGGACCTGCAGGCGGTGGACGCGAGGGTGGTGACCGGGGCGGTGTTGGGCGAGGCCGAGAGGGTCTCGTCTGGTTCGACGCAGTTCTTCGTGGTCGCGCTGCGTTCCTTCCTGCGCTACTGCCATCTCGCCGGCATGATCGACACCGACCTCTCGGCGGCGTCGTTGCTGGTGACCGGGCGACGCCGGTCTGTGCTGCCCCGGGGCATCACCGCGGCCGACACCCGGGCCCTGCTCAGAGCGTGCGATCGGCGCACCGCGGCCGGGCGCCGCGACTACGCGGTCATCCTGCTGCTGACGCGGCTGGGGTTGCGTGCCGGTGAGGTGGCCGCGCTCCGGCTCGAGGACATCGACTGGCGCGCCGGGGAAATCAGAATCCACGGCAAGTTCAATCGCGTGGACCGGCTGCCGTTGCCGGCCGACGCCGGCGAGGCGATCGCCGCCTACCTGCGACACGCCCGCCCACCTGACACCCGCCCACCTGACCGGGGGCCGCGGGAGGTGTTCTTGCGCAACCTCGCACCCAGGGCCGGCCTGACCCGCGAGGCGGTGGGATGCCTGGTGCGCCGGGCGAGCATCCGCGCCGGATTGACCCCGCTCGGGCCGCACCGGCTGCGGCACTCGCTGGCCTGCGACATGGTCCGCGCCGGGGTCCCGCTGCACCAGATCGGGCAGGTCCTCCGCCATGCCGACGCCACCAGCACCAGCATCTACGCCCGCGTCGACGTCGAGCAGCTGCGGACCGTGGCGCGGCCCTGGCCGGCGGGAGGCGCGCGATGAGCGCCGTGCTCGCCGGACACGTCGCGGAGTACCTCCGGCTGCGCCGGGCGCTGGGATTCCAGCTGACCCGCCCCGGCCACGAGCTGCCCCAGTTCGTCGCCTACCTGGACTCCATCGGCGCCGAGCACGTCACCGTCGAGGCGGCGGTCGCATGGACACGGTTGTCGACCGGTGTCCAGCCGATCACCTTGTCACACCGGCTCGGCGCGGTGCGCGGCTTCGCCCGCTACCTGGCCACCATCGACCCCAAGACCGAGATCCCACCGTCCGGGCTGTTCGGCAAACAACACCGACGCACCCCCCACATCTACTCCCAAGAGGAGATCACCGGACTGCTCACCGCCGCCGGGCGACTGCGCCCCGGACTGCGCGCGGCCACCTACCAGGCGCTGCTCGGGCTGCTCGCCGCCACCGGCATGAGGGTCGGTGAAGCGGTGCGCCTGACCGGGGCGGACCTGGACCTGGACACAGGCGTGCTGCGGGTGCGGCACGCCAAGTTCGACCGGGAACGGCTGGTGCCGCTGCACCCGAGCGCCACGGCCGCGGTGGCTGACTACCTCTCACATCGTGACAGGCTTGCCCCTGCGGAGCGGGCGGACACGTTGTTCGTCACCACCATTGGCACCCCGCTGAGCACCCAGCTAGTCGGCGCCACCTTCGGGTCCCTGCTCGGCGCCGCAGGCCTGCCCACCACACCTGGCCAGCGGCCCCGCGTGCGGGACCTCAGACACAGCTTCGTGGTCAACACCCTGATCGGGTGGCACCGCGAGGGCATCGATGTCGCCGCCCGTCTCCCGGTGCTCTCGACCTATCTGGGCCACGTCAGCCCAGCGAGCACGTACTGGTACGTCTCGGCGGTGCCGGAGCTGATGCAGCTGGCCGCGGCCGGGCTGGACCGCCGGTCCGGGAGCCGGCCGTGAGCGCCCTCGCGCCGCTGATGGAGGCGTTCTTCACCGACCGGCTCATCAACCAGCAAGGCGCCAGCGCCCACACGATCACCGGCTACCGGGACACCTTCCGGCTGCTGCTCGGCTTCGCGACCGACCGTGTGGGGAAGAAGCCGAGCGAGTTGGACATCGCCGAGATCGACGCCCCGCTGGTCGGCGCGTTCCTCGACCATCTCGAACGCGAACGGGGCAACCAGGTCCGCACCCGCAACAACCGGCTCGCCGCGATCCACTCCCTGTTCAGCTACGCCTCGTTGCGGCACCCCGAACATGCCGCCACCATCCAGCGTGTGCTGGCGATCCCGGCCAAACGCTGCGAC
>JBIOVW010000496.1:0-6782 GCA_044867945.1 Nakamurella sp.
CGACCTTGCTCAACCAGAAGAACAGGTCTCTGCCGAGAATCCGCTGCGGCAGCTCCGGGGACCGGGAGCCGACAGCCACGGTGACCGCATGGGTGGCGGCCAGCTCGGCGGCGATCTGCAGCCCCGAGTTGGCCGCGCCGACGACCAGCACCCGCACCCCGGACGGAATCTGCGCCGGGTTGCGGTAGGCGGCACTGTGCATCTGCTGCACGCGGCTTGCAGCGTCGGCGGAAAGACTTGGTACATAGGGAGTCTGGAACGGGCCGGTGGAGACGACGACCTGCCGCGCCCGGATCGTCCCGGTCGGCATCGACACCGTGAACAGCCCGGCATCGTTGTGCACCCGGGTGACCGGTGACGACAGCCGCACCGGCAGGTCGAAATGCTCGGCATAGCCGCGCAGATAGTCGGCGACCTCGTCCTTGCCGGGGTGGGTGCCCGCCGGAGCGGGGAACGGCAGCCCGGGCAGCGCGTCGTACTCGGCCGGGCTGAACAGGCGCAGCGAATCCCAGCGGGAGCGCCAGCTGTGCCCGATCTCCGGTGCCGCGTCGACGATCTGGAAACGGCAGCCCTGGCGGGCCAGGTGATTGCCGAGGGCGAGCCCGGCCTGGCCGGCGCCGATGACGACGACGTCGAGAGTTCCTGCGGAAGGGATGGTGTTCATTGAATCTCCTTGGGCGTTGGGTATTGGGTCATCGAATGCGGGTGGTGCTGGGACCGACCGTCACCAGGCCGGTCGCCAGGATCAGGTCGACGACCAGGCAGGTCTCCGAGTACCAGCGGGGCACCACCGGGTCGGCCCGGTGACGCACGACATCGGAGGCCGCGTGGGCCAGCCACCCGGCGGCGAGCACGTACCGGGCGACGCCGGGGTCGGCGGCTACCGCGGCGATGGTAACCGCGCCGAAGGCCAGAACCGCACCGGTCGGCACGGCAAGCAGCCGAGGGGACCGGAGGTCGCCGCGAGCCGTTTCCCAGCACACGTAGTTCACCGCGGCGGCCAGCACGCACCAGGCGCTGACCCAGTTCCGCGCCGGCTCCGGCAGGGTGACGAGCAGGGTCGGGCCGGCCGTGGTGGCAACGACCCCGACGCCGGTCGGCCACGGCACGGGCCGGCCGAGTGCCCGGAATCCGTCCGACTGCCCTGCCCGGGCCGTCGCCGCGGTAGCGAACTCCTGGAGCGCCTGCCCACCGGTCGTCGTCATGCACCGGACGCTACGAGCGGGACCACTGGCATCTCGCCGGGAAAATCGCCAGGTTCGCGGCCGCGAGGGAATCCTACGCCGACCCGGCGAGGTCCAGCGACAATGCGGTCAGCTCCGCCCGGGAGGCCACGCCGACCTTGCTGAACACGTTGCGCAGGTGGAAGTCGACGGTGCGCGGACTGAGGAACAGCCGCGCCGCGACGTCCCGGTTGGACAGCCCCTGCCGGACCAGGCCGGCGACCTGCCGCTCCTGTGCGGTGAGCTCGGCAGCGGCGGACGTGTCGCGGCGGCGGGCGGTCTCGCCGGAGGCCCGCAGTTCCTGGGCGGCGCGGGTCGCCCACCGGATGGCGCCGAGATCGTCGAACACCTCCAGCGCCGCCCGTAGCTGCGCCCGGGCGTCCACCCGACGGCGAGCCCGCCGTAGGTGCTCGCCGTATCCGAGCTGGATGCGGGCCCGGTCGAACCGGTGACCGGCCGCGTCCGCATGCCCGATCGCCGTTTCGAACTCTTCGGCGGGGTCGCCGTCGGCGAGCAGCGCGCGGCCGAATGCCGCGGCCGCCAGGGCCCACCGTGCGCCCACCGCGGTGCCGAACGACTCCATCTCCGCCGTCCACCGACGGGCCAACTCGGGCCGCTCGGCACGGACGGCGGTCTCCAGACGGTCGAACGCGGCCATCCGGCGCGCGAAGCCGGTGATCTGCTGCAGGTGGTGCAGGGCGTTGGTCGGCGTGTCCGCGATGAGTGCGCGTGTCCACCGGACCAGATCGGTCACGATCGGCCCGGTCACCCCGCTGGCCGGCGTCGAGTCGACAGCGGCCAGGTGCTCGGCGACCTGGTCGGGCCGGTCGCGCAACGCCGCGACCACGGCCAGCCAGGCGTGCGGCAGGTGGCTCAGCGCCCGCTGGCCGCTGCCGTCCGCCAGGTTCAGGGCCTCGGCTGCGCCGGCCGCGGCGGCCGCCCAATCGCCGACCGCAATCTCGCCGAATGCGCGGCGGGTGAGTTCATGCACGATGACGACCAGACCCCCGGACTCCCGGGCCTGCCCCAGTTGTCGGGCGTGCACATCCAACACGATGCGATCGTCGCCGAGTTGGAGGGCGGCGACGCCGATGTTGGCCACGACGTCCCGGCCGCCGCCGGCATCCCATTCCGCGAAGACGGGACGCAACTGCTCGGCGGCGATGTCGAACCGCCCGTCGCGAATGTGCACGAACCCGGCCAACAATCGCGCCGTGCGTTGCGGGTCGCCCTCCGGCGCCGCTGCGGGATCACCGAGAACGGCAAGCCGGGCGGTCAGTGGCTCGGCTCCCTCCGGGGTGAAGGCGGCGACGGCGACGGCGAGCAATGTCATGGCCCTGGCCCGCTCCACGTCGATCCCGACCACCTCGTCCGCGGCGGCGACCAGGATCCGTTGCGCGACCAACGGAGAGTTCAAGTTCCATTCGATCCGCGCCCGCAGCCGGTCGAGATCGGCGCGCAGCAACGGGTCCGACGCGTCGACCAGCGCGGCGTCGGCGAGCGAGCGGGCCCGCTCCGGCTGCGCCGCGAACCAGGCCGACTGCGCCGCGGCGGCGAACCGGGTTGCCCGGACGCCGGGATCGGGGCTCAACTCGGCTGCCCTGGCCCAGGCGCTGGCCGCGGCCTCGTGACCCCGGCGGCCGGTCGCCCGGCGGGCCACCGCCTCCAGCAGGGCGGCGATGTCCTCGTCCGGCCGGTCCGCGGCCGCGGCCAGGTGCCAGGCCCGCCGGTCGGGGTCGCCGGGCAACTCGTCGGCCAACGCGCGGTGCGCGGCCCGCCGTTCGGCGCTGGACGCCGCCCGGTAGATCGCCGACCGCACCAACGGGTGGAACAGGGTCAGCACATCGCCGTCGACCCGCAGCAGCCCGGCCTTCTCCGCCTGGTCCAGTGCGTGATCGTCGGCGTCCAGCCGGCGCGCGGCGTCCCGCACCACGGTCGCCCGGGCGGTGTCGTCGGCGGCGACCACCAGCAGGTACCGCTGCGCCGCCGCGTCCAGCCGTCGGACGCGGTCGAGGAAGGCGCGTTCCACCCCACCGGTGACGGGTAGCTGGTCCGGCAGCGGGATCGTCCCGGCCAGCCGATCCGCACCCAGGGCGCCGGCGAGTTCACCGAGGGCGAGCGGATTGCCGCCGGTCGCGGCGATCAGCCGGTCCCGCACACCGGGGTCGACCGGGCCGCCGGTCACCGCCGCCAGCACCTCGTCGGCCGCCGCACCGGACAGCCCACCCAGCACCAGGCCGGGGAGGTCGTCGGCGTCGAACCGATACGGCCCGCCGTCCCGCACCGCGAACAGGATCGCGACCCGTTCCGCCTGCAGCCGGCGCGCGACGAACAGCATGGCCGCCGCCGACGCCTCGTCCAGCCAGTGCGCATCGTCGACGAGCACCAGCACCGGTGCCTCCTCGGCCGTGTCGGCGAGCAGGTTCAGCGTGCCCAGGAACGCCAGGAACCGATCCCCCTCCCCTTCGGCCTCGCCGAACGCGGCGTGCAGCGCGGTTCGCTGCGGCCCCGGCAGGGCCTCGAGGCTGGTGCGCAGCGGCCACAGCAGCCGCTGCAGGGCGGCGAACGCCAGAGGCGACTCGGATTCCACGCCGGACGTCCGCAGGATCCGCATGTCACCGGCGTCCCCGGCAGCGGCGGACAGCAGTGTGGACTTCCCCGATCCGGCGATGCCCCGGATCACCAATGCCCCGCCCGCCGCGCCCTGTCCGCCGCCGCGCCGGGCAGCCTCGAGCACCGCGGCGATCGCCGCGCGTTCGGCGTCCCGTCCGGCCAGCACAACGGTGACCGTACACAGAACGCGCGGTCACGAATCCGGGGCCTGGCGCCTCCCGCCGCGCTGATCATCGCGTCACCAAACGGGACGGAACCGGCGCGTTTGTGACGGTTCGATCAGCGCGGCACGCTGCGGCTCAACCCGGCGATTTCACCGGCGCGATCGGCCTCAGCGGGCGGCGAGGGTGGGAGCCGTCAACGAACCGCCCGAACCCCTTCGAGGAGGACAGATGTCGGCTCACTCCCCCGTCGACACCGCGTCACCGCAGCACGGTGACGGTCAGGGCCGCGGCCCCGCTCACCGGTCGCGCCAACACCCCGCACCGCCCGTCGACGGCCCGCGCCGGCCGTGGACGGTGTTCGCCATCGCGATCGCCGCGCAGATCATGGTCATTCTGGACGTGTCCGTGGTCAACGTCGCGCTGCCCAGCATCAGCGAGTCGATGCACCTGTCGTCGGCCGACTACCAGTGGATGATCAGCGCCTACGTGCTGGTCTCCGGCGGCCTGCTGCTGCTCGGCGGACGCATCGCGGACCTGCTGAACCGGCGGCGCGCCTTCCTCGCCGGAGTTGCGCTGTTCACCGCCGCCTCGCTGGTCAGCGGCATCGCGCAGACCCCGCTGATGCTCATCCTGGCCCGCGCCGCGCAGGGCGCCGGCGCCGCCCTGCTCACCCCGGCGGCGCTGTCGATCGTGATGACCACCTACACCGGCCGGCAGCGGCAGACGGCGCTGGCCGTCTGGGGCACCGTCGGCAGCCTCGGCATCGCCGCCGGGGTGCTCTTCGGCGGCGCGCTGACCAGCGCATTCGGCTGGCGCGCGGTGTTCTTCGTCAACGTTCCGATCGGCATTGCCGTCGTGGCGGCAACCCTGCGGGCGGTGACCACCGGAGAGTCGAAGGCGGGCGCACTGCGCCGGCTGGACGTGCCCGGCGCAGCCACGCTGGTCGCCGGCCTGCTGCTGCTCGTGCTCGGCATCGAATCCACCCGCTCGGTTGGCTGGAGCGCGCCGCGAACCTGGCTGGCGCTGGCCGGCGCGGCCGCCCTGCTGGCGACGTTCGCCCGGCTCGAGCGCCGCAGCCGCGACCCGCTCGTGCCGCCGTCCACCTGGCGGATCCGGTCGCTGGTCTCCGCATCGGTGGTGATGGCCGGGGTGACCGGCGTCGTGGTCGGCGCGATCTTCCTGTGCTCGGCGTATCTGCAGACCATCGTCGGATCGTCGGCCGTCGTCGCCGGCCTGCAGTTCCTGCCGCTGGCCGGTGCGATCACCCTGGCCGCGACCGTCGCATCCAAGGTCATCGGCCGGGTTGGTGCCCGCCCGCTGATCCTGGAGGGCCTGGTGGTCATGGCCGCGGGCGTGCTGCTGCTGGCCGCCAACGCCGGCGGAAGTTCCTACGCCCTGCACGTGCTGCCCGGCCTGCTGTTGGTCGGCGCCGGCGTCGGGCCGATGTTCGTCGCGATCTCGGTGGCCGCGATGAGCGACGTGCCCGACGAGAAGTCCGGTCTGGCCTCGGGCCTGATGATGACCGGGCACGAGATCGGCGCCGCCCTCGGCGTCGCCGCGCTCACCGCGGTGGCCGGCGAGCTGACCACCCGCAGCGGTCTGATCGACGGCTACAGCGCCGCCTTCATCGTCGCCGCCGCCGTGCTAGCCGCCCTGTTCCTGTTCACCCTGTGCGCCGTCCCCGCCGGAAAGCTGCCGGCAAGCAACCACTCTCACCACCACTGAGGAGAAACGTCATGATGAACAACACGCCCCGCACCTTCGTCAGCAGCACCACCTTCCGAGTCACCGGAATGACCTGCGAGCACTGCCGGCGGGCCGTCGCGCAGGAGATCGGCCAGGTCCCCGGCGTGAACCGGGTCGACGTCGACCTGGCCTCCGGCACGGTCACCGTTTTCGCCGACCGTCCGGTCGACCGCGCGGACATCGCCGTCGCGGCGGACGAGGCCGGCTACGCGCTCGTCCCCTGACCGCGGGATGGGTGCCGGCCCGCGCCGGGACGCCGGGCAATCCGGCGATTTCACCGGCGCGGGCCCGGCGGCCGCCGGCGAACGATCAGCTGCAGCCAAACACCCCAGGAGGAGAACGCGATGACAACCACCCAGATATCCACCGCCAGCTGTGCGCTGGACATCGGCGGCATGACCTGCGCGTCCTGCGTGGGCCGGGTCGAACGGGCGCTGGGCAAGCTGGACGGCGTCACCGCGGCCCAGGTCAACCTGGCCACCGAGGTCGCCGCCGTCACCTACGACCCGGCCCGGCTGGCCGCCGAGGATCTCGTCCGCGCGGTCACCCGCGCCGGGTACACCGCCGCCCCGCGCCGCGAACCCGCGGCACCGGAGGCGCCCCCGCCGACCAGCGATGACGACCAGGAACTGCGACGGCTCAAGCACCGGTGGCAGCTCACCCTGGCGGTCGGCCTGGGGTTGATGGTGTTGATGTACGTCCCGTTCTACCTGGACACCATGGACCTGCTGATGCCGGCGATCCTGGTGGTGGCCACCGTGACGATGGCCTGGGCCGGCCGCGACGTCTACGCGGCCGCCTGGGCCGCCGCCAGGCACCGCTCGGTCACCATGAACACACTCGTCGCACTCGGCACCGCCGTCGCCTACGGGTACAGCGCCTTCGTCACCCTCTGGCCCGGCCAGGCCGAAAGGTGGGGGCTGCCGCTGCACGTCTACTTCGAGACCGCGCTGGTGATCCTGGCACTCGTGCTGGCCGGCCGATGGATGGAGGCCAGGGCGAAGAAATCCACCTCCGCCGCGATCACCGCGCTGAT
>JBIOVW010000497.1:0-2224 GCA_044867945.1 Nakamurella sp.
GTGAACCTGGTGCCGCTGCTCAGCGAACGTCACATCCCGCTCGGGATCGCGGCTGTGGCGCTCGGCCTTGGCGGCGCCGGCCAGGTCGCGGGCCGGATCGGCTACTCCCGGCTGGCGAGCCGGACCAGTGTCCGGGCCCGGACGACTCTGACCCTCGCCGGGGTCGCGGTGACCACAGCGCTGCTGGCCGCTTTCACCACCCTGGCCGCCCTGCTTGCGTTGGCGGTCCTGGCCGGAATCGTCCGGGGGACCGCCACCCTGGTCCAGGCGACCGCGGTGACCGACCGGTGGGGTGCTGCCCACTACGGCCGGCTCAGCGGTGCCCTGGCAGCGCCAGTGACGGTGGCCGCGGCAGTCGCACCGTGGGTGGGGGCTTTGTGGGCCGACCTCCTCGGGGGCTACGCCGCCATGTTCGCCACGATGGCCGCGCTCGCAGCCTGTGCAGCCATCCTGGCGTTGGCGTCGGTGCCCCGCCCGCTGGCCGCGGTCACACCTCAGAGCTAGACGTCAGCCGGGTCAGAAGGTCGTGCAAGGGCGGTCGATGTCGTCGCGGACCAGCCGCATCCGATCTATTCCGTCGATGCCCCGCTGGGACGGTTCGTCAATGTCCCAGTTCTCGAACCGGGTGTCGGGAACCCGGCGCAACCCGAGCTTCTCGGCCGAGGGCGACGACCATGCCCGCGGCTCGCACGTCGTCCTCGGTCAGGGGCTTCGGTTGCTCGCCCGTGATGTCGACGCCCACCTCAGTCAACGACGCCACCGATGGCCTGTTCAGCCTCGTGCCGGGCTACGTGCCGACCGACCGCACCTGCACGCTGTCGCCGGCATGGTGGCGCAGCAGGCCGGCCGCCATCTGCGATTTGCCGCCGTTCTTGACGCACACGAACAACACCTGTGGCCGCTGATCACTCATCAGGTCGTGCTGCTCGAAGTCAGGTGCGGGCGGCGGGAAGCAGCTCACTGATCAGGGTTTCGACCCGGGTGCGGATCTCGTCGCGGATCGGACGTACCGACTCCACGCCTTTGCCGGCCGGGTCGTCCAACACCCACTCCTCATACCGCTTGCCGGGATAGAACGGGCAGGTGTCGCCGCAGCCCATGGTGATCACCACATCGGACTCGCGGACCGCGGCGTCGGTAAGGATCTTGGGCTTCTCGGCGGCGATGTCGATGCCCACCTCGGCCATCGCCTGCACGGCGGCCGGGTTGACCTGCTCGGCCGGCTCCGAGCCGGCGGAACGGACATCGACCTGACCCTGGGACAGGTGAGTGAGGAACGCGGCGGCCATCTGGGACCGGCCGGCGTTGTGGACGCAGACGAACAACACGCTGGGCTTGGGCACGAGCGATCAGCCTCTCTTGGTGGTGCGGGTGGGATGCGGGACGACAGCCTGGGCGGCGCTGGCCGCGGCGTCGGGGAACAGGTAGCGGACCAGCCCGAGACCGAGCAGTCCGCCGACGAGCTGGGCGGCGATGAACACCGGCGCTGACGAGGTCGCGATTCCGGCGAAGGTGTCGGAGAACATCCGCCCCACCGTCACCGCCGGGTTGGCGAAGGAGGTGGAGCTGGTGAACCAGTACGCCGAGCCGATATAGGCGCCGACCGCGGCCGCCGACAACACCGCCCGCCCGGTCCGCGCCAGTGCGAAGATCAGCAGCACCAGCCCTGCGGTCGCCACCACCTCCCCGACCCCGTGCCCGGCCGACAGGCGGTCCTTGGTCGAGACCTGGACCGGCGCCAGGTCGAACATGATGTTCGCCAGCACCGCGCCCGCCACACCGCCGACGATCTGAGCGGCGGCGTAGGCCAGCACCTCCCGACCGGTCAACCCGTCGCCAGTGCGGCGGGTTAAGAGCCAGTCCACCGCCGAAACCACCGGGTTGAAGTGCGCACCAGAGATCGGCCCGAACACAAGAATCAGCACCGCCAGCCCGAACACGGTTGCCGTGCTGTTCTCCAGCAGCTGCAGGCCGGTGTCGCTGGGCGACAGGGCTGCGGCCGCGATCCCGGACCCGACGACCACCGTGACCAGCAGCGCCGTGCCGAGCGCTTCTGCGACCAGCCGGCGGGACAGCGGCGCAACACTAGCGGCCTTGACTTCCGTCATGGCTCAACCATACTTGCCTCAATAGTGATGGAGGCAAATTGAGTCACCTGGCGGACGACCAGCGAGCCCGGATCCTGACCGCACTCGCCGAGCCGGTGCGGATGGCCATGGTCGAC
>JBIOVW010000498.1:0-2816 GCA_044867945.1 Nakamurella sp.
CCTGGGCGAACGCTCCACTCAGTGTGACGGCCGCCAGGCCGTCATCCGTCCCGCAGGGACGGCCGGGCGGTGTGGAGGGTTTCCCTCCACGGGTTCCCCAGGGCGAAGCCCGGGGAACTCCGCGCGAGCCTGCGAGCGCGTCCACCCACCCGCCGCCGGCCGCCGGCGATAGGCTCTCCAACTGCCCAGTGATGGCGCACCTGGCCGGCCACCCACAAGGGCAACGGGGACACATCACTCGACCACGCACCCAGGCGTACATCTCGCGCTTGCGCGGTGTTAGCAGGGTCGGGTGTCGACAGGGAGGAAGCACTGACATGGTGACGGCTGACGAGATCCGCGCCCGCATCCTGGCCGCAGACGAAAAGCGCATTGCGCTGCGTACCGAGCGGGCGACCAGCGTGGCAGACCTGCACCAGCAGGTCGCGGACAAGAAGGCCGAGCTGGCCTCCCTGACCGAGGCGCTGGGCGACGCGACCCGCACGGCGCTGGAGGTGATGAGCGTCGACGAGCTGGCCGAGTTCGCGGATCTGCCCCGCTCGGAAATCAGCGACACCGGCCACGGCCGAGCCAGGGCTGCGCGGAAGAAGTCGACCGCCCGCCGCACCCGGAGGAGGCCGGCCGAGAAGACCGCACCGATCCCAGAAGTGACCAGCACAACGGCTTCAGCGTCGACCGACTCGGACGCGTAGCTCGACGAACCCCGGGAGGGACGGCAGTGGGAAGGATCAGTGCGGACACGGTCGCCGCGTTCCGCGCTGCCCTCGCCGACCCAACCGTCGTGGACCGGTACTGGTCACATGTGCGCCGCACCGAGGAGCCGGACCGGTGCTGGCTGTGGACCGGCGCCATCGCGGGCAAGGGTCACGGCCGCTTCCAGGTCGGCGACACCTACATTGAGATCCCGGGTCGACCGCGCCGCCGGCGCACCTTCGTGGTCATCGCCCACCGGTTCGGCTTCGCCGTCGCCTACGGTCTGGACACGTTGCTGGACACGCCCCTGGTGTCGCACCGATGCGACAACCCGCTCTGTCAGCTGCCCGATCACTGGCGAGCCAGCAACCATCGGGCCAACGGTCAGGAGTACGCGCACCGCCGGTCCGTCGTGCGCGGCACGCTGGCCGACACACGGGGTGCTCGCGGCCGGGCCGCGGCGATCCGGGACGCCGCTCGAGCCGGCGACGACACCGCGGATGCTGTCCTGGCCGGCCTGCCGCCGGTGCACCGTGACCAGCTCGATCTGTTCGACGCTGGCTGACGGTTCGATTCGGCCGGGTCCGGCCGGCTTACCTCGCCGCCATCGTCGGCGGCGCGGTGCAGTTCGACGTGGAGCGGGCCGCCGACCCGGGGACATCGCCTCTTACTGGCGGGGGCCTTGATGACTGTGCATCCGGCTCGCGTGATGGTCCTGGTCGCCCAGGTCGACGACGTCGTCGCGAGCTGCCCGACGTGATTCGGGCGTTGATCGGGCCGCCGCGGTCGCCGAGTTGAGTCGGTCCCGGAAAGACGGCGGGGCGGTCGACGCGGTGACGACGGTGTTAGCGGATGGCGCCGGTGAGGTCTCATCGCCGACGGCCGGCGGCGGGGCGGCCGCCGAGGCTCTGCGCTGGCGGATGTCGTTCTGCCGTGTCCTGGCTTCGTCGAGAGCGGCAGCGTGTTTGAACGGCTGGCCGAGTTGCACGTGGGCCTGGTCGATGTCCCGGAGAGCGCCGGCTCGTTCGTTGCGCACGTCAGCGAGCACGGTTGGGAGTGCGGCGACGCGGTTTTCCAGTCGGGTCAGCAGGCCGCGGGCGTCGCCGATGTCGGCGGCCGGGATGGTGATGCTGGTGCGGGGCGCGTTCTCGACTCCGAACGTCCATGCGGGCGCGGTCCTGATGGTCGGTTCGTGGCGGGCGGTGATGCCGTGCCCGCCGAGGCGGATGACGGCGCCGTGGTCCTCGGGTTGGCGCAGTCCGTAGCCGCGGGTGGCGCCGGCGATGAACTGCTGCAGGTGGTGTGCCGCGGCTGTCCGGTCGGTGGTGCTGTGCCGGCCCAGATCGGCGCGGAAGGCGTCGCCCCGGGTGGGCACGCTCTGAGAGACGGCGGCGGCGAGCAACGGTTCGTCGACCTCGGCCTGGTCGCGGGTCGCTTCGGCGCGTTGGAGCTTCCAGTCCAGGGCGCGTTGCCCGTGTGCGTGCGCCTTGGCCAGGCGTTCGAGTCGTTCGACGTCCTTGTCGGCCTGCGCCTTCTCCAAGACCAAGGGGTCGCCGGAGGCGATCGCCTTGGTCTCCGCGATTGACAGCTGAGCGTCGCCGATGTCTTCGGCGTCGCGGCTGTCCAGGTCGCCGCGCATGATCTGGGAGATCAGCCGTTGTTTGCGTTCGACGATCTGGTAGCTGATCGTGTCGAACGAGCCCTCGACCGCGTAGCGGATGATTTGGATCTCGGGGTTCTGGTTGCCCTGCCGCATGATGCGGCCGTCGCGCTGTTCGAGGTCCGCGGGCCGCCAGGGACAGTCGAGGTGGTGCAGCGCAATCGCGCGGGCCTGAACGTTGGTGCCGACGCCCATCTTGGCGGTGGAGCCGACCAGGACGGAGACCTGTCCGGCGCGGGCGGCCGCGAACAGCCGGCCCTTCTCGACGTCGTTCTTGGCCTCGTGGATGAACCGGATCTGCTCGGCGGGAACACCGCGGCCGGTCAGGTCCCGCCTCAGCTCGTCGTAGACGTTCCACCCCGGGGCGGGCGTGGACTGGTCGCTGAACACGATCTGCAGCGCCCCGGGCGTGGGGCTGGCTTGCCCGGTGGCGTCCAGGTAGGGGTTGTCCTTGGTGTCGTGG
>JBIOVW010000499.1:0-5923 GCA_044867945.1 Nakamurella sp.
GCGCGAGAACCCCGACGTCATCGCCAACCAGACCGTCCCCGGGATCATTGACCACATCACCGCCATGATCCGTGATCTCGACAAGCCACCGATCATCATGGGTCACTCCTTCGGCGGCACCCTCACCCAGCTGCTGCTCGCCCGCGGGCTCGGCTCGGTCGGCGTCGTCATCGACTCGGCACCGACCGAAGGGGTCAGGGTCAATCCGCTCTCCCAGGCCCGGTCCTTGTTCCCGGCCCTGAAGAACCCGGCGAACCGGCACCGGGCGGTGGGTTTCACCCCCAAAGAGTTCCACTACGCGTTCACCAACACGCTGTCAGAGGAGGACTCGAAGAAGGTCTGGGACCGTTACGCGATCGCCGCGCCCGGGAACTGGGTATGGGAATACGGGCTGTTCGCCAACTTCAAGCCGGGCCACCAGGACACCTGGGTGGACTACTCGGCCGACCGGGCCCCCCTGCTGTTCGTTGCCGGCGGTGAGGACCACATCATGCCGCCATCGGTGAACCGGTCGAATGCCAAGCACTACCACAAGTCCCCGGCACTGACCGAGTTCTTCGAGTTCGAGGGCCGGGACCACTGGACCTGCGCGGCGCCGGGCTGGGAGGCGGTCGCCGATCACGCAATGGACTGGGCGCTCGCGCATGCCCAAATCGACCGGCCGTGGGCGCAAGAGCGTTCCTGACGTCGTTGTGGGCGGCGCCCCGTTGCACACTGCGCCCCCACCGATCGATACCCGTGCGACCGCCACGGCGAGTTTCGCGCGCTTGGCGCACCGTCGCCCGTTCGCCCGACCACCCGTAGGGTCGGTGACGACCGTCGGGTCGCCAGGGGAGGGGGAGCTTCACGATGCGGTATCACGCGTATGGGCCGATGACAGGGTCTGCGAGCGGGTCGCAGCGGGTGGAGGTGGCGCCGGCCGGCGCGGTGACGGCGCCGGAGGCCCGGCCGGAACTGGCCGATGTCTCCCGGTTGTGGCGGCGGGCGGTGCGCGGCGTGGTCGCCCAGGCGCGCAGCACCCGGGCGCCCGCGGTGTCCGAGGTGTTGATCGCCCATCTCGATGCGGGCGGCGAGCGGCTACCGGTGCTGGAGGAGCGGTGGGCCGGTTACGACCACGTCAATCTGCAGGCGGGTGTCGACGCCTGGTTGGCGCAGCCGGGCCGGCGGGCCGAGGTGATCGGACTGACCGGGATGGAAACGCCCACCGCGGGCCTGGCCGATCTGCTGTCCGGCGAGCAGGGTCCGAACTGCCCACGGGTGAGTGGGGTGAGCCGGATCAGCGTCGCGGCCGGTCCGGGTGGGGTGAGCGCTTCCTGCGTCCGCCTCGGTCTCTACCTGGTCACCGAGGGCGCGGATCGGGTCGCGCTGCTACTGCGCGGCCCGACGCCGGAATGGGGACGGCCGGCGGCGACGCTCGAGGTGGTCGGTCGCGATCCCGCGGCGGCGGCCGCGATCGGCGCCGAGATCCGAGCGCTGGCACTGCGGCACAACGTGTTCCGCCGTCAGGTGGTCAGCTTCGGCGGAGAGGTGTTCGGGCCGGAGGCGACCCTGCTGCACTTCCACGACCGGCCCCGGCTGACCGCCGCCCAGTTGATCCTGAACCCGGCCACGCTCGCCGCCGTCGAACGTCAGGTGGTCGGGGTGTCCCGGCACCGGCTCCGGCTGATCGCCGCCGGGCAGCATCTCAAGCGCGGCTTGCTGCTGTACGGGCCGCCCGGGGCGGGCAAGACGCACACCGTGCGCTACCTGATGAGCAGGCTGACCGACACCACGGTGATCCTGCTTGCGGGCAACGCGCTGCACCTGGTGGCCGAGGCCTGCTCGATCGCGCGCACCCTCCAGCCGGCGATGGTCGTCATCGAGGACGTCGACCTGATCGCCGAGGATCGCGGGATGCACCCGGGTCGCCACCCGTTGTTGTTCCAGCTGCTCAACGAGATGGACGGGCTGGCGGAGGACACGGATGTGGTGTTCGTGCTCACCACCAACCGGCCCGACCTGCTCGAACCCGCCCTGGCCTCCCGGCCCGGACGGGTCGACCAGGCGGTCGAACTGACCCTCCCCGATCTGGCGGCCCGCCGCGCATTGTTCGACCTGTACCGCGCCGAGCTGGTCATCGCGCCGACCCACGGCCGCTCGGACGACCTGACCGAGCAGATCGACGGGGTGCTGGAGCGCTGCGACGGAGTGACCGCGTCGTTCGTGAAGGAAATGCTGCGCCGTGCGGCCGTGCAGGCCGCCGAACGCCACCCGGATGGCGCCGCCGCGATCACGGTATCCGTGCAGGATCTGCACGACGTCGTCGACGACCTGCTGGACCAGGGCAACTCGTTGACCCGGATCCTGCTCGGCGCGGGGCAGAACCCTGATGCGGGAGCACCGTTCGGCGCCGTAGCCGAGCCGGGCATCGCACCCACGACCGGATGGGAGGGGCGATGACGCGGTCGGCCGACGAGCGGGTGGTTGCGGCCGACCACCCGGTGGGGCGCACGACCGCCGGGCCGGTGCGCGGCGTCGACGACGGCCGGGTGCGGGTGTTCAAGGGGATCCGGTACGCCGCACCGCCGACGGGCCGGCGGCGCTGGCGGGCACCCGTCCCGCCGGAACCGTGGACCGAACCGGCCGACGCCGGCCGTTACGGCGCGATCGCCCCCCAGCCGGCGAACCCGGCCATCTATCTGGGGCCGGACGCGGTCCAGGACGAGGACTGCCTGTTCCTCAACGTCTGGTCGGCCTCGTCGGTCCGGCCGCGGGACGGCCAGCCGGTCATGGTGTGGCTGCACGGCGGTGCCTACCTGCTCGGGTCCGGAAGTCAGCCGCTCTACGACGCGGCAGCGCTGGTGGCCGCCGGGGACCTGGTGGTCGTCACCATCAACTACCGGATCGGCGCGCTCGGCTTCCTGGACCTCTCGTCGGTGGCGCCGGGGGCCGACGCCAACCTCGCCGTGCGCGACGTGCTGCTGGCCCTGCACTGGGTGCAGGACAACATCGCCGGCTTCGGCGGCGACCCCGAGCGGGTCACCCTCGCCGGCGAATCGGCGGGCGGCGGCCTGGTGACCACCCTGATGACCGTGCCCGCGGCCGCCGGGCTGTTCTCCCGCGCGGTCACCTAGAGTTCCCCGGCCACCAGCGTTTTCGACGGCGATCGGGCCCGCGGCGTCACCGAGGTGTTCCTGCGTCGGGTCGGTCACGCCGATGCGGGCGACGACCTGCTCGACACGCTCCAAGGACTGCCCACCGCGCGGGTGCTGCGCGCCGCGTCGGGCACGTACAACGAGATCCCGACCGCAACGCCGGGCATCCTGGCCTTCTTCCCGGTCGTCGACGGCGACCTGGTGCCCGAACATCCACTGGACGTCTTCGTGGCCGGCCGGCAGTCGCCGGTGCCGCTACTGATCGGCACCAACAAGGACGAGGCGTCCCTGTTCGCCAGGTTGTCGGCACCGATCATGCCCGTCGCCCCCGACGCCCTTCGCGGCCTGTTCGGGCGACTGGGCCGGGAGCGGCCCGACGTGACGCTGCCCGGTGAGGACCTGGTCATGTCCGCCTACACCAACGTCCGGGCCAAGGGCCGAGGGCTGGCGGTCGCCCGGGACATCGGGTTCCGCATGCCGGCGGTGTGGATCGCCCAGGCGCACGCGGCGGTGGCGCCGACCTACCTGTACCGCTTCGACCGGGCGACGCCCATGCTGCGGCTGCTGCGGATCGGTGCCACCCACGCCACCGAACTGCCCTACCTGTTCGGCAATCTCGCCTCCGGTCGGCGCGATCCGACCTTCCTGCTCGGCGGCCGACGGGTCGGCCGGGCGCTCTCCGCCCGGATCCAGCAGCGCTGGCGCGGCTTCATCCGAGGCGGCGCCCCGGACGCGCCCGACGCCGAATCCTGGCCCGCATACGACAGCCGCCGCCGGTCGACGCTGGTGATCGACCGCCACGATCTGGTGATCGGCGATCTCGACGCGGACCCGCGCCGGGCCTGGGGCGACCGGGTGCTCGCATTCCGGTGAACGTCCAGCGCGGTCAGCCTGCGCCGAGGTAGGCGCCGACCCCGTCGGCGAGGCCCTGCGCGATCTGCTGCTGACCTGACGAGGAGCTCATCAGCGCGGCGTCGGAGGAGTTGCGCATGTTGCCCAGCTCGATCATGACGGTGGGCCGGGTGGACAGGTTCAGGCCGGCCAGGTCGCCCCGCTTCCACAACCCGTTCGAGCCCAGGTGGTTCGACGGCGACAGTCCGCCGTTCACCAGCGCGTCCCGCATGGTGGCGGCCAGCGCATCCGACTGGGCGGCCATCGACCCGCCCGCCGGGGCGACCTCGGCCGTCATCACGTAGAAGCCCTGCGCGGAGGCGTCGTCGCCGTCGCCGTGGATCGAGACGACCGCCGCCGCGCCCGCGTCGTTGCCGACCGCCGCGCGCCTGTTCACGCACGGTCCGACGCCGTCGTCGCTGTCCCGGGTCATCACCACGGTGAAGCCCCGGGATTCCAGGATCGGCTGCAGCCGGGTGGCCACCCCCCAGGTGAAGGCGTGCTCGGGGTAGCCGTCGTTGGTCGAGGTCCCGGTGGTGTTGCACGCCTTGGTCTGCCCGAAGCCGGCGTCCACCAGGGCATTGATGATGTCCGGGTTGGCGGCGTTGGCGCCGTTGTGACCGGCGTCGAGGACGACGACCCGCCCGCCACCGGTGGGGGCCTGCTGCAGCGGGGCCGGGTCGCGGGTCTGCGGTGGCTCCTGCGGTTCGGGCTGCTGCGGCTCGACCGGCTCCGGTTCCGGGGTGTACTCGGCATCGGGGGTGTCGACCTCGGTCGTTTCGGGTTCGGGCGTCGGCTGCTCCGACGAGGTGCTCGGCTCCGGCGTCGAGGTGGGGGTGGGCGACTCGCTGGTCGGCGTGGTCAGGCCGGGGACGGTGACCGGGCTGGCCGACGAGGCGATGCCGCTGGTCGGGGTGAAGCTGGTGGCGGGCGGCTCGGCCTGCTCACTCGGGGCGGCGCAGGAGGCGAGGAACAGCGCGGCGGTGGCCGCGATGATCACGATCCGCCCGCGACGCTTCTGCAGTGCCTGGCAACCCGTCATGCCGGCTACTGTGCCATCGCGGTGCGTGTGACCCGGGTAGGCCCGGCGGCGTTTGCCGGTGCCGATTCCTCAGTCCGGAGTCGGTGCGGTCGTTGCCGCCACGACGATCCGCTCCCCACGGCAATGACGGCGCCTGGTCGAGGATCAGACCTCGGCCGGTGACCACACGTGGTGGCCCTCGTGATGCCGGCGGAGCAGGCACGGCTCCTCGTCCTCGGCGTATCCACAGCGCGGGGTGTGACACCGCGCGCACCGGACCACGCGCTCATTGGGATTGAAAAGCCTGGCCACCACGACGATCTCCCATCGATGTGGGCATTCGTCCTTGGCCGGCCGGTTCTCCCAGTCCCACGGCCAGGCAGGCTCGATGGGCCGGGGTCGTGTCGCCCCGTCGGACCGTGACGCCGTTGTCGTGTCCATCCGGTACCGCCCGTCTGCCGACGACCTCGTCGGTAAATGCAAGTGCGCTGATTACGTAGGGTACGAGATCTCAGGATTCTATCGACTCGAACACTCGAATGCAGCAGCGATGCGGTCACACTTTAGGTGGAATCACAACAGAGAGTCGTTGCCGAATCGATATCGCCACGTCTGCGTCCGGTCCATTGACGTCGCCGGCCACCGGACCTCCGACGCCTGCCCGGCGGCTGACCGGTGCGGCGAGGGATGCGCACTACTGTGGCCGATGACGGGCGCAGGTCGCGCGCCGCCCGCCGGAACGGAGACCAGATGCTGCCCGGAATGCCAGACTTTTCGCAGATCCTGATCCAGGCCCAGCAGATGCAGGCCGAAATGGAGCGGGCGCAGGCGTCGCTGTCCGAGCAGGAGGTCACCGGCACCGCGGGCGGCGGCATGG
>JBIOVW010000500.1:0-3176 GCA_044867945.1 Nakamurella sp.
CCCGCGCGTACCCGTAGCGGCCGTAGATCACGCCCTCGCTGGCGGTCAGGATGGCGACCGCTTCACCGTCGGACTCGTGCAGCCCGTGCAGCTGGTCGCGCATCATCGCGGTGAGCAGGCCGCGGCGACGCCATCCGGCTCGCACCGCGACGTAGGTGACGGCGGCCACCGGGTGCACCCGCCGACCCGGGAACGTCATTCGTTTGGACAGGATCGCCGCGGTGCCGACCAGCGTCCCTTGCGCCGCTGGGTCCCGGACACCGGTGAGCCGCGGGACCTCCAGCATCGGTATGGCGATGTCGGTCAGGAAGTCCGCCGGCGGGTCGATATGGAAGGCCGCCGCGTCCAGTTGCATCGCCTCGGGCACGTCCGCCTCGGACAGCGGCCGGACGTCCCACGTCGTCCTTGTCACGCCCGCGTCCTTCCGCGGGACGGACATTGCGATCGCCGCCTGGGCGCCGGACCACTGTCGGAGGTCGATGCCACGATGCCGAGCATGACTCACCGGCGCATGTCCGCGCGACTCGACCGCCTGTCACGACCGCTCGGGCAGTCCGCGCTGTTCGATAATGAGGCCATGTCGGCCGGGCCATCGAGCGAATCGCAGGACAGCCCGGCTCTGCGGAAGGCGCGGGGGGCCTTCTTCACGCCGCGCGAGCTGGCGCGGTTCATCGCGGGCTGGGCGATCCGCACGGACGACGACCGAGTATTCGAGCCGTCGGCGGGTGATGCGGAGTTCCTGGTGTGCGCAGTCGACCGGCTACGCGAACTCGCGGGTCCGCCGGGCTGGCTTCCCACCGTGTACGGCGTCGAGATCCACCCGGAGAGCGCGCGGGACGGCCGGCAACGCGTTCGCGATTGCGGCGGCGAGCCACGGATTCGCGAGAAGGACATCTTCCTCGTTCACCCCGAACCTCTGTACCAGTGCGTGATCGGAAATCCGCCGTTCATCCGCTTCCAGGACTTCATCGGACCGGCACGGGAGCGCGCCCGTGAGGCCGCGCGGCGGGGCGGGGTTGCCCTAACTGGCCTGGCCTCGAGTTGGGCCGCCTTCACCGTCCATTCAGCGCTCTTCCTTTCGCGGGGTGGTCGCCTCGGACTGGTGTTGCCGGCCGAACTGCTGTCGGTCAACTACGCCGCCCCGGTTCGGAGCTTCCTCCTCGATCGCTTCAGTTCTGTCGAACTGGTTCTGTTCGACCAGCGGGTATTCCCGGAGGCCGAAGCCGACGTCGTGCTGCTTCTGGCCGATGGCTACGGACAAGGTCCAGCCGATCAGGTCGTGATCCGTCGCGCCCGGGACGCTGCCGATCTTGCTTCCGTGAGCCCGGGACGAGCCTGGGCTCCGCGAGAACGATCAGACAAGTGGACCGGCGGCCTCGTCGAGCCGAGCGCTGAGGAATCTCTGAAGGCGTTGCTGGGGGACGATCGCTTCAGCCCGCTGGAGACTTGGGGGGACACCACCCTGGGAATCGTCACGGGCAACAACCGGTATTTCACCCTGACCCCGCAACAAGTGGAGAACCTGGGCCTACCGCCCGACGAACTGCTCCCGCTGTCTCCCGCCGGAAGCTCCCACCTGCGCGGCCTCGAGTTCGATGACGAGACGCTGACCCGGCTCGGGCGCGAGGGACGGGCCACCCAACTTTTTCACCCGGGCCCGCAGCTCTCGGCCTCGGCCGAGAAATACATCGCCGCCGGCCGCGAGGCCGGGGTCGCCGCAGCGTACAAATGTCGCGTTCGCAAGGTGTGGTATCAGGTACCGATCGTGGCGCCCGCAGATCTTCTGTTGACCTGCATGAACGCCGACACACCACGGCTGACGACCAATGCCGCCCGGGCCCACCACCTGAACTCGGTTCACGGGGTGTACCTGCGGGAGGCAGTTGGCGAAGTCGGACGGGAGTTGCTGCCCCTCGCGAGTCTCAACTCGGTCACCCTGCTGCACGCCGAAATCGTCGGCCGATCCTACGGTGGCGGGATCCTGAAAATGGAACCGAAGGAGGCGGACAGGTGGGCGGTTCCGGCCCCTGCCCTGGTCATCGAATGTGCCGACGCACTGCGTCCGGCGAAGGACAAGGTCGCAGATCTCCTGCAACAGGGCCGCTTGTTGGACGCGGCGCAGTTGGTGGACCAGGTCTTCATCGATGCCAACAAGGTCGCCGCTCGCGATATCGAGTCTATTCGGCAAGCGCGGGCCGAACTGGCGCGGCGCCGCACACTGCGAGCGACCCGTGCCCGCTAGGCCGACCGCGAAGGATCGAGCGTGGGTGATCTTCGACCGCATCGTGCGTGATGCCGCGCCGGGTGGACACCACACGAATCCCTGGATCGTCGGCGATCTCGGTGTTCCGGACTATCAGCCCGACTTCGAAACACTGGTCAAGCTGCTGGGTGTTCCGTTGGTGCTTCGGGCGGACAGCCGGACCGGTGTGCCGGCGCTCGCTCTCGACGTATGGTTCAGTTACGAGTTGCGGAGGGCAGGTTTCGACCACGACGCGACCTGGCCGCGCGCCGAGCATCCCCGAATCCTGCCGATGCCGGTCGTCAAACTCCTGAGAAGTCTGCCCCGGCGGGAGCGTGACCAGCTGGCCGCTCGGATCCGCAGCCGCAAAGCCATCGCCGGCGTCACCTCGTCCAGCGCAACAATTCTGGGCAAGAACTACATCAAGCAAGTCGACGTCATCATGGCCGACTGGTCCAGCGGACCCGAGCTGCTGATCTCCACGAAACGGATGGACTCGTCCTATGGCAAGAACGCAGCCAATCGAATCGAGGAGTCGTATGGCGACGCGAAGAACTTGCGCCTGCGACATCCGCAGGCTGCGCTCGGTTTTGTGTTCGGCCTGCGCTCGGACATCTTTCACCGCGAGCCCGATGTCGCCGAGTGGCTCATCGACCTGCTGGGCAAGCTGGGACGTGAGGACGACGCCTACCATGCCACCTGCCTGGTGATGATCGAGTACGACGATGCGGTTGCTGTCCCGGCCGACAGCGGAGAGGAGCCCGACCATCCGCTCGTCGAGGCGGGAATCGAACCTGAACCCGACGTCGACGAGGACTTGGCCATTGTTCCTACAAGCGAGGTCGTGGGGGCGCTGGCCGAGTTGCCGCGCGTCGCCATCCGCCACGATGTGATGCCCGAGGCGCTCGCACCGGGGCGCTTTCTGGCCACGATG
>JBIOVW010000501.1:0-5855 GCA_044867945.1 Nakamurella sp.
CTGGATCGACCCCGACCAACGACCCCGCCGCAACCACCTACACCGGCTCCGACAGTGACCGGGAGCCGAAGCCGCATTCGCATTGCTTCGGCTTCCGGCCCGACCCGCACCGCGGCCTCAGGGAGCACCGCCGCGATCCTTGCGGTCCGCGAGCCGACCCCATCGGAGCACCCACCTAGCCTGCGTCGGTGGTCGCGGCCCACCGCGTCGGTGGCCACCGTGAGTCTGTCCCGGAATCGCGCCGCCGTCCCCGCCGGGACGACACGGTGACCTACCGGGTGCGTGTCGAGCTCACCGAGGTCGAGCCGGTCGTGTGGCGACAGATCGAGATCGCCAGCGATCTGACGCTGGACCGCGTGCACGAGGTGGTGCAGCTGGTGATCGGCTGGGACGACTACCTGCACGAGTTCACCAGCGGCGGCGACCCGCACGATCGGACCGCGGAGCACTACCTGATGCCGTTCTCGATCGAGGAGGGCGGGCTCGGGATCGACGAGCGCCGGGTCCGTCTCGACGAGGTGCTGGTCGAACCCGGCGACCGGCACTGGTACAAGTACGACTTCGGGGACGACTGGGTCCACACCCTGGATCTTGAGGACGTGCTGACCCGCGCCCCGGATGCGCCGCCCGCCCGCTGCCTCGCCGGCGCCCAGGCCTGCCCGTGCGAGGACATCGGTGGCCCCGGTGGCTACGAGGAACTCCGGCGGGTGCTCGCCGGACCGGCGGGGCCGGAACGCGATGCGATGCGGTCGTGGGCCGGGGACGACTTCGACCCCGCTCGGTTCGATGTGGACGCGGTGAACGAGGCGCTCGCCGCGCGAAAAGGGTTGCACGCGCCGGCGATCGATCCCGACTCGCCGATCGGCGAGGTGCTCGTGCACATGCGCGGCCCGATCCCGGAGTCGATCACCGGGGCACTCGACGCGTTGAGCGTCCCCCCGCCCGCGGTGACCCAGGCCGATCGCGCCGAGGCCGTCCGCCTCTATTCACGGCTCCTGGACCGGGTGGGCCCAGCGGGCATCGCGCTGACCCAGGCCGGGTACCTGCCACCGGCCCATGTCAGGGCCCCCGGTGGGACTGGGAGGGGCGTTCGAGAGGGTAAACGGGCCCGGGCGGCGAAGGCCGGCGGGTCAGACGACCCTCAGCTCCGGCCCGACGCCGCGCGGTCGAGCCTGTCCAGCAGCGCCTGGCGTTGACGCCCGGGCAGTTGGGCAGCGCTGCGCTGCACAACTGCGGGGTCGGGCGAGACTATGGCGACCAAGGTCGCACCGCCCACCAGCGAGATCCGCACCCGCAGCGAAAGATAGCCGCTGATGTGGATCTGGACTGCGTGCGCGACCCACCGGCGGGCATGCGACCGATCGCCGGTCCGGATCGATAACCTGCACGGATGCCAGCGTCCAAGCCACGCCGAAACGCCCGACGCCGCAAGGGCCCGACGCCACCACGCGGCGGCCGCCGATCGAACCAGGCCCTCTCGTCGGTGTTCGGCGAGTTCCTGACCGCCTTTGACCCCGCCGACAGAGCCATGCTCGCGCAGTTCCTCGCCCCGCCACCGGTCCCGCAGTCGCGCCGCCGACCCCGCCGCGGCCAGACGGTCACATACCGGGTGCACGTGCAGATCGCCGGCACCGACCCGCTGATCTGGCGCCGGATCGACCTGTCCAGCGACCTGAGCCTCGACCGCGTGCACGACGTGCTGCAGCGGGTGATGGGCTGGTCCGACGACCACCTGCACCACTTCGTCAGCGGCGACGACCTGTACGGCCCGGACACCGAGCGCTACCTGATGCCGTTTTCCATCGACCAGGGTTCGGTCGGCATCGACGAACGGAAGGTTCGGCTCGACGAGGTGCTGGTCGAGCCCGGCGACCGGCTCTGGTACGAGTACGACTTCGGAGACAGCTGGGCGCACATCCTCGAACTGGAGGAGGTCCTTGCAAGCGACCCGGACGCGCCGTCCGCCCACTGCCTGGCCGGCGCCCGGGCCTGCCCTCCGGAGGACTGCGGCGGCGTCTGGGGTTACGACAACATGCTGCGGGTGCTCGCGAACCCGCCCGGACCGGAACTCGACGAGCTGCACGATTGGCTCGGGCCTGACTTCGATCCGGCGTCGTTCGACCTGCGCAGGGTCAACGCCGCACTGGCACGCACCCGAGCCGCGTAGGGGCACTTCCGCCGGCAACCGATCCGCAGACCCGCCCCGGGCCTTTCGGAGGTTGCATCGGGGTTGCATCCGGGCCCCTGCGGAATCCTTCCGGCCGCCGCCGGTACGGCCGTCCCTGGCCCGCTGACCAGGCATTTCATCGGCGAGCCGCGGCGGGTTGCACCGAGCCCCGCCGATCCCCCCTTGCCGATCGGCCAAGGCTCGGCACACGATGGGCAAAGGCGCAGTGCCGCGCGTTGTCCGATCCGTACGTTTTGGGCGGGTTCTCGGCGTGCGGCGACACGGCCCCGAGACGTGAGGACGATCGATGACACACCGCTCGGCAGCACCCGGGGGGGTCCGCACCGCGCCCTTCGACGTGGTCGGGCACGTCCTCGGCCCGGACGCGCACGACCACGAACTACGCGCCCGGGCCCGCGCCCGGTTCATGGATCCGGACGACCGCGCGCGGCAGCTACGGGTTGCATATGACAAGGTGCTGTCCGGCGACGCCGACATCCGCGTGCCGGATCGGATCCAGAGTTCCTGGGAACGCGCGCTGGCCGCCGGGGTGGACCCCGACGACCAGCGCCCACCGCGGTTGCACGAACTGGACGAGATCCGCCGCCTGCGGAACGAGCATCCCCTTGCGCGGTTCGTCCCTGCCCTGGCCGGGCTGCTCGCCGACGACTCCGTCGTGGGGGAGCACATCATGGTGATCGCGTCGGCCGCCGGAGAGGTGCTGTGGCGGGTCGGTTCACCGGACATCATCAATCTCGCCGAGCGCCTGGAATTCGTCGAGGGCGCCCGTTGGTCCGAGGATGCCGTCGGTACCAACGCCATCGGCAACGCCGTCGTCGAGGGTCGGGCCAACCAGGTGTTCTCCGCCGAGCACCTTGTGCGCAGTCACCACAACTGGGTGTGCAGCGCCGCCCCCGTCTACGACCCGGAGACCAGGGCCCTGCTCGGTGTGCTGTACGTGTCCGGGCCGTACCGCAACGCCAACCCCGACGCGCTGGCCCTGGTCCGCTGCGGCGCCGCCCTGGTGCATGAGATGCTGCGCGGCGCCCGGCAGGAGGCCGACGAGCGGGCCCGGGAGCAGGTTCGGCAACAGCACCGGACACTGGGCGGGGTCGCGCTGCTCAGTCCGGGCGGGCGCTCCGTTCTCGGCGAGCTGCCGATCCTCTCCCCGACCGCCGTCGATCAGGCGCATCGGAGCGGCCGGCTGACCCTGCCGGACGGATCCGAACTGCCGGCCCGGCCCCAGGGCGAATACTTGCTCGTCGAACTGCCGTCACCGGCGGCGAAGAGCATCCGACACACGCTCGACCTGCGGTTCCTCGGCGCCGGGGAGCCCACTGCGACCGTGGACGGTCGCGAGGTGACCCTGTCGCGGCGCCGCGCGGAGATCCTCACCCTGCTGGCCATCAATCCCAACGGGCAGTCCGCCGACGAGCTGGCCAGCGAGATCTACGGCGACGACGGGGTTCGGACCACCGTTCGGGCCGAGATGCATCGGATCCGAGCCATTCTCGACGGTTGCATCCGGTCGAACCCGTACGCGTTCGAACCCGGCCTGGTGGTCACCGCCGACTTTCTGCAGGTGACCCGGCTGGTCCGGGCAGGGAATCTCGGTGCCGCGCTGGACGCCTACTCCGGGCCGCTGCTCCCCCGGTCCGGGGTGCTGCCGATCGAACTGCTGCGCGACGAGCTCAACGAGGCCGTCAGGCACGCCGTGCTGTCCGCGCCCGGAGTCGGCCATTTGCGTCGATGGGTCGAATCCGACACCGGCGCCATGGATCCGCAGGCCATCCGGCTGCTGCTGTCCCGGCTGCCGGCCTCCGATTCCGGTCGCTCCTGTCTGGCCGCCCGGCTGCGGCGGATCGACCGGGAGTTCGGGATCAGCAGCACGCCCGGCCGCCGGACGGCCCCCGCGCAGCCCCCGGTGCTGCGCCCCGTCGCCCCGCGCCGCTGATCCCCGGGTTGCGGCAACCGCTGCAACCCCGCTGCCACCCTCGCCGTCCTAGCCTTCCTGTACACCGTGACCGGGAGCACAGTCCCGGATCCGACCCGGCCCCGCCACGAGGTCGATCTCCTGCGACCAGCGGCCGCCGGAGTCATTCGTCCAGGAAGGACGCCAGTGCATGAAGGCAGCCCTGTACTACGGAAACAAGGACATCCGGATCGAGGACATCCCCGAGCCGACCGTCCGCCCTGGCACCGTGAAGGTCCAGATCGAATGGTGCGGCATCTGCGGCACCGATCTTCACGAGTACCTGGACGGACCGATCTTCGCGCCGGCGGCAGGTTCGCCGCATCCGCTCACCGGGGAGACGGTGCCGGTCTGTCTGGGCCACGAATTCGCGGGTGTGGTCGCCGATGTCGGTGACGGCGTAACCAACGTCTCGGTCGGCGAGCGGGTCGTCGTCGAGCCCTACATCACCTGCGGCACCTGTGCCCGGTGCCGGGCCGGCATCTACAACGTGTGCGACACCCTCGGTTTCATCGGCCTGTCCGGTGGCGGCGGCGGCTTTTCCGAGTACGTCGTGGCGGATGCCAAGCGCACCTTCCCGATCGGGGAGCTGTCGACCGAGATCGGCGCCCTGGTCGAACCGCTCGCCGTGGCCTATCACGCGGTCCGGCTGCCCAAGGCCGGACTCGGGTCGACGGCGACAGTCTACGGATCGGGCCCGATCGGCCTGGTTACGGTGGCTGCACTGAAGGCCAAGGGCGTCGAGCAGGTGATCGTCGTGGAGCCGGCGGACGTGCGCAAGGTCAAGGCGACGGCCGCCGGCGCCGACCACGTCATCGATCCCACGGACACCGAGGTGGTGCCCACCGTCAAGGAACTCACCGGCGGCGCCGGCGCCGACGTCTCCTTCGAGTGCGCCGGCTTCGACGGGGCCCTGGCCCAGGCGATCAAGGCCACCAAGGGCGGCGGCACCGTCGTCAACGTCGCCATCTGGGGGCACCCGGCGTCCGTCGCGATGAACGATCTGGTGTTCAACGAGGTCTCGGTCGTCGGGTCGCTGGCCTACTGCAACGATCACGAACCCACCATCAAACTGCTGCAGGACGGTCTGGTGGACGCCGAGCAGTTCATCACCGGCCGGATCGCGGTCGAGGACATCGTGGACGCGGGCTTTCATGAGCTGATCAACCGCAAGGCCGAGAACGTCAAGATCCTCGTGCACCCCTGATCCGACAGCAGTTTCGCTTTGTCGGTCGCAGACCCCCCAAGGACGTCGAAAGACCAACCGGTGAAGCGAAGCGAAGGGACGGCAGCGTAGTGATTCTCGACCACGGCGACGACCTGCCGGTGATGCCGGGCAGCGCGATCGGGATCATCCCGAACCCGATGTCCGGCCGGGACATCCGCCGCATCGTGTCACAGGCGTCGGTGTTCCCGAACACCGAGAAGGCCAGCATGGTGCTGCGCATCCTGCGCGCCGCCGGCACCCTCGGGCTGGAGCGGGTGCTGCTGTCCACCGATACGTTCGGCATCGCCGCCGGTGTGCAGCGGGAGATCACCCGGTTGTCCAACGCCCGGTCGACCGCGCACGTGCGCTGGCCGAAGGTCGACTTCCTCGAACTGGATCAGCCCACCGGCACCGCGGCCGACACCACCGCATACGCGCGGATCATGGCCGGCAGGTGCTCCGCCGCCGTCGTGTTGCTCGGGGGCGACGGCACCATGCGGGCCGCGGTG